>DMBA01000363.1 GCA_003446315.1 Ruminococcus sp.
GGGGAAGATAGGGGTTTGGGGGAAGTACCCCGTAGGGCTGCTTCCCCCATTATCAATCTTTTTACCTCTCTTGTGTGATTCTAAATCAGAACAGCGAACTTTATCTACAAGCAGAAATTCCCCGCCGAAGCGGGGAATTTAAAGGAAAAAGGTGCGGGGAGTGCAGGAAAAAATGAACTCCCCGCAAAAATGGCTGCCGCAGCGGTAAGAAGACCGTATGAGGTGACAAAAGCTCCGGTAAAGCGACAGCCGATGTTTGGCACATGGACGGAAAAAGCGTTTCCGCAGAATCCAACGCACACCATGCCTGTAATGCGCATTGTTTCGGGATTGCGGAAACGTCGACCGGAGCATAAAGGGGATGGCGTTGTGGGGAGAGGGAGATGACACGCAGCAAAAAACCGACAGATAAAGAAAAAAGCCGGATAAAAATATCCGGCAGGTATTCTTCACGATCGAATTACAAGCATCCGGCAGCAGAAAAGCGGCGGCAGATGCAAGGGGTCACAAGGCAGGTTCCGTGCATAGAGAGGATACATGGAACACGCAGGAATTCTCTTTATTTTATTCCATATGTGCCGGGATATTTGTGAAGAATACGACAGCGTGAAATAGCTGTGCTTGCTGCGATAAATTTAGTCTGAATGTGATAGTATCATGCTGATATATATTTGACAAAACAGATACAGAATGAGGTTATGCTTCAGTGCGGATCGCATTCTTGCATTTTCCGAGGATGAGGAGGATTGCCGCGGAAGCAACCGCCCATGTCAGACAAATGAACAAGCGTTGAACATGCAGGAAGAAAGAAGCTGCGAATAAAACGAATTCGATAACGAGCACGATGCGGGTACGTTTTTGATAGACGGCATGTTCAATCTTGTCCAGTGGTTTATGCTGATCTTCCACGGGAGCAAATGCAAAAATTGCTGCGGAAGCGATGCCGAATGTGATGAAGCAAACCGCAGCAGGAAGCGCAGTTTTCATGCCAAAGAGCATAGCGATCATCACACCCACTGAATATAAGTAGCAGCGAAGCGGTGTTTTTGCATGATATCCGCCGGCAAATCTTCTCAGCGGAATGAATCCGGCGAGAAAGAGCATAGCGCTTGAAAAGGCATGCAAAGCAAGACCAACGGCTGCAACGGTACAGAAGTTCAGCAGAACGGTAAAGCCCTGCTGAAATCCGAATTTACAGATCTCATACTGTTCTTTTGTGATAATGTTAGATTGGAGCAATTTCTGAGACAGTTGTTCTGAGGACTTAGCGAACATTAGAATTTGCGAAGTTTCTTCGCTTCTTCCGGCAGTTCATCCTGATACATAATAAAATTGCAAGCAGCGTTCATGGTAGCAGTTGTGAACAGAATGGCAAGAGCCGCAAGCAGGCTGCCGATTTTCTGTGTAACATTGTTCATTTTCGTCACCCCCTTTCACAGTAGCGATAACATTTTACCATATAAAAAGGAGTTGTGCGGGAACTTGTAAAAAAATTCCGATTTCTTGTAACGAAATGACGACAAATCTTTTTACTGCGGTACATACATAATAATGTCCACCGTAAAAGTATTGTTCCCGGTTTCCACTTCCATATAGCCATTGTATTTATCAACGGCTTTTGCGATATTGGAAAGGCCAAAGCCGTGGTTCTGCGCATCTTTTTTGGATGTCAGAATTTTACCGTTTTCGATTCGGATGGATTCGTTATAAGGGTTTGAGGTGCGGATCAGCAGTCTTTGCTGGCTGTAAACGATTTTCAGAAGCAGACTGCGATGATCGGCATCGAGCTTTTGATTTGCTGCAAGTGCATTATCGAGCAGATTGCCGAGCACAGCGATCAGATCGGTCGTGTTGATATTGATCTGCATCGGGACGGCGATCTCCGTTTTCACTTGGATATTTTCTTTTCCGGCATTTTGCAGTTTATAGTTTATCATGCCGTCAATGATGACATTTCCGGATGTACTGTAAATGATGCGTGCTTTTGTGAGATGAGCAAGTTCGCAGAGCTGTTCTTTTGCGTCGTCATAGCGTCCGGCGGAAAGCAGCTCTGAGAGCGCGATCAGTTGATTATTGGTATCATGGCGAAACGCCTGCAAATCCTGTGTTGCACTCTGCATGATCTCACACTGTTTGCTGTAAAGCTCGTTTTCCTTTTCCATGAGATAGAACTGGGAGCGCCGCACATAGCTGTCTGCCAGCATATCATAGAGATAGAAGAACATGACATTGATGGCGAGCACGAGCACAACAGAGATGATCGCTTTGGTCTGCGTCAGATCGGAACAGCTTACAAGGATCAGTTCCTGTGCAAGCGTAATGATCGGAATGAGGATCGAAGAAGCCCACGAAGCCCAGTTGATATTCTGGTTTGTTCTGGTTGATTTGATATTCCGGAACAGCAGGGCGAAGAAATATTTCACGAGCCATGTGGTCACAAGACCGGTACTGTCACGGTAATCGCTGGTTGTGAACGCAGAAAAGTTCACATAGCCGGTAATGGCAGCAACGAGGATCTCCGAGATGAGCATAAACATCATGATATATGTGACATAGATCAAACGTTTTTGCGGCGTGGATTCATATGTGCAGGAGATCAGGAAGATCGTGAGCCAGCTTGTCAGAAGATTCACAACCGGGATGCTGAACAGGAAATAGACCGTAGAGGTTGCGATAAAATACAGCAAATAGGTAAAAATCGAGAGTGCCTTGCTGCAATTATGCTTCTGAAAGAAGGACTTCATGAAGCGCTGGATCACGAAGATCGTAAAGAAATTGGTTATGACATTGACAATACTATAGGTGGTGAGTTCCATGCAGGCTGCCCCCGTTTTCAAAGTGAAGCTGCATTTTTGCAACTTCCTCTCGTTTGCTTTTGGCAATCGGGATCTCATCGCCGTTCACCATCAGGATGCTTTCGGCATAAAAAGCGCGAATATAGCGATAATTCACGAGATATGACTTATGCGGGGAAAAGAACCCTTGCCCGTCGAGCTGTTCTGCGATATGATCGAGCGATCCATAGAACTCATCAGCGGCATTCAAAGCGGTCATTTTCACTTTTCGCCGATTGCTTTTGAAATAGAGAATGCTGCTGACATTGACCCAGAAGGTGTCATGTCCGAATTTATAATGAAACAGATTATTATGATTGCCGTAGATCCGCATATATTTTTCGAGTGTTGTGCGGATGGTCGCTTCATCGAAGGGTTTTTCGATGAAAGCGAACGGACGGAATGCAAAAAGTTGTCTGTCGTATCCTTTTTTACCGGAAACATAGATAATTTGTGCGGATTCATCTTTTACTTCATTGCGGATCCAGTCGCTGATATTGATTCCGGTATCATCTTTTAACTCAATATCAAGGAAAAAGAGGTTATAACGATTATCCTCTTTTAAGTGGTTCCGAAGACCGGCTCCGGTCGAGAATAAATCAATTTCGGCTTCTATATTCAAAAATTCACAAGCATTGGCGATATAAGACTCCACAAGTGAACAAATTGTCTCCTCGTCATCGCAAATTGCAATGCGAATCACATAACCACCCCCGAATCAGTTTGAGCGCAATAGGTGATAAAACGTCAATAACAAGATATGATAGCACAGTTTTTTCTTTATTATTGTATCATATTATCTGTGTAAAGTCAAGAAGAAAACGGGTGTATAAAAGCAATCAACGGGCGCTTTTCATGCTCAAAAATTGCGCTTTTTGGCGAAAAAAGACGACATTCGGCGAAAAAAACCGGCTTTGGATGCGGGCACAGAACATCAGCTTTAACGAAGATCAATAAAGCAAAATTTTAATAAAGCGGTGAAAGTCAGCATACTTAACAGGCTGTTGCCAACATCGTTAATCATGTTAATCAACGAAAACGGAAGAAGATGCATATGTTTTTGCGCGTTTTGTGAAAAGATCAGCCGGGAGGGTGCCTGTTGGAAATGTCTTGCAGAAATGCAAGTTTAAGCATTTGATCTGATTCGAAGACGTATGGAATGCATGAAACTATGCAATCGCAATTTGTACATGTGATTTTTTCACAAATTTACTTTTGATGCGTAAAAGAACGCACATTGTGAAAAGACAAATCGGAATAAATGATGCAGCATAGATTGGATACAAAAATGCGGCATTTTTTACGAAAACAACGGTTATTCCAATGAAAATTACAAATTATTGCGAAAAATAAAAGTGAATGGAAAAAAGGATCGAAAAAACGCAAAAAGCTGGAAATCCCCTTAATTTCGTGTAAAAAGCACGGTGTGAAGACAAAAAACCGCTGGAAACGTCTTATTTTTATATGATGAAGTTGCTGTATGTATAAAATAATGTTGCGAAATTTGAGAAACCCAATCCGAAACGGAAACAGAGGCACCGCAATTTTTCGGCACTCTGAATTTATTAAGATTTTCTTTAGATTCGGCATCACCGGGCAGTGCCGGCACCGATTTTGCGCCTATTGAAGCGGGGAAGCCCCGCTGCAAATGATCTAAAGTTCGCCGGATAATAAACAGCGCTGCGATCGTGTGTACTTGCGTGAAACCAATTGCATTTTATGGTATAGCGGGGAGCCCCCGCTGCAATGCCAACAACTTAAG
>DMBA01000362.1:0-4646 GCA_003446315.1 Ruminococcus sp.
CAGCTCCTGATTCTTGATGCTGACCTTTGCACCCTCTGGGATCGAGCGCGTGATGAATGCATTCGCGCCGATCACTGCACCCTGTCCGATGACCGTTTCACCGCCCAATATGGATGCACCGGAATAAATCGTGACATTATCGCAAATTGTCGGGTGGCGCTTCTTCGATTTCAAGGACTGTCCGCCGCGGGTCGATAATGCACCCAGTGTCACGCCCTGATAGACCTTGACATTGTCTCCGATCTCGGTCGTTTCACCAATGACAATGCCCGTGCCGTGGTCAATGAAAAAGTATTTGCCAAGCGTTGCGCCCGGATGAATGTCAATACCCGTCCGGCTGTGCGCGTGTTCCGTCATAATACGCGGGATCAGCGGCACGCCAAGCAGATGAAGCTGATGTGCGATGCGGTTCACCAGAATCGCAAATTGCCCCGGATAAGAATAAATGATCTCGTCTTTGTTATAGGCTGCCGGGTCGCCGTCAAACGCTGCCTGAATATCCATTTCCACATAGGAACGGATCTCCGGGATCTTGCCGATGAATGCAAAGGTGATCTCCTCTGCACGCGCTGCGATCAGCTCCGGCGACATGTCATCATATTCCGGATTGTATACAAGACAGATCGAGATCTGCCGGATCAGGTTGTAGATCACATCTTCCAGCAGCATCGAAACATGATTGCGCATCGTGTATACACGATAAGTCTGGTTCCGGAAATAGCCCGGGAAAATGATGCGCCGCAGCTTCGTCAGAATATCAATGACGATATCTTTGTTCGGATGATCGAAAGTTACCGCTGCGTCGATCGTTCTGCCGCGGTTGTAGTCATCCAGCAGCGTATCCAGCATGCCGTGAATCCGTTCGTCCAGTTTATGAGTCATATCGGATCTCTCTCCTTTTGCATTGTCAGATTCGGTTCAGGTCTGATCGTTGCCGAGACCTTCTCTACTATTATAATATGAATTTCAAAAAATGTCAATGCATTTACAGGAGTTTACATAGAATTTATATATGTTTTGTTTGTACATAGTTTATTCACAATCCTATTTGTATTAAAAATATTTATATATCCTATCTGTATATTTTTTCTTATGCATATTTCATAGTTTTGCACCACAAACCCGAAACAGTTTTTGATTACAAAATGGAAAATATTGTAATCTCATTGTAATCTTTTTGAAAATGTGGTATGATAATGAAAGCAAACGAAACGCCGTTTGCACATATCAAATTACGAAAGGATGAGTTGATGAGAAAAGTGAAGGTTGCAGCAGCTTTTCTGTGCCTCGCGTCCGCCGGCATGCTTGGGGGAATTGCCATCGAAGGCAATGAAGTGTCGGTCGCACATATGGATCAGCGCAATCAGATCCTTGAGATGACAGAAGAACCTGTTACTACCGCAGCTTCGATCGAGACGACTGCTATCGTAACCACCGCCACAACCGCTTTGACCACTGCTTCGCAGACTGCGGTTACAACTACAGAATTGACTGCCACAACATCTGCAACAACTGCCGCAACGACCACTGCGCAGACTGTTGCTCAGACAGAACCCGTTACGGAACCTGCTCCTGAAACGGTCACAGAAGCCGTTTATACACAGGATGTATCCTTCCTCGCTCCGGCACCTGTCACGGAACCGCCGGTTTTGACCGACGCTCCTGCTCCTGCCACGACCGAAGCTGTTACCGAGACTGTACAATCGGTGGATGCTCCGGCTGAAACACAGGATAACGGTTCCTATGCAATTACGGTCACTGACCGCGAATACATCATGCTCTGTAATGTTGTCGGCCATGAATACGGCGCCGATTGGATATCGGTTGAGGAGAAAGCACTCGTTGCTGAAGTCATTATGAACCGTGTGAATTCTCCTGCTTTCCCGAATACGATTTATGAAGTTCTGACCCAAAGAAATCAGTTTGCCGGTCTGGAATATCTGATCGAAATGGATGAGATGTCGCAATATGTCACACCCAGTGTCATGGAAGCGGTTGATCTCTATCTTTCGCATCCGGAACAGTTCCAGCATGGCTATCTGTTCTTTAACGGCGATGGTTCCCGCAATTATTTCCGCACCAGTTTCTGAACTGCGGAATGATTGATTCTCGATTGTTTCATGCAAATCTGATATATGTATAAAAAGTCCCGATACGGCGCATTCTCCGTGTCGGGCTTTTTTCATGCCTTCCTGCCGAAAGATGATTGACTTTCCGGCGGATTTATGGTATGATATATCTGTGTAGTGTTATTGAAATGACACAACCACAAAGGAGATCATATGAAATATCGAAACAGACTGAAGGCAGTTCTCTCTGTCGCATTGTTATGCGGCGCACTGGCTGCCTGCGGAATGGATCCTGCGCAGACTCCGTCAGAATCCATACAGCAGCCGTCTGTATCAGAATATACAGATGACCTGATTGATGCACAGACAGCATTCACGCTGAATCTTCTGCGGGAAGCGACAAAGGAAAATCCCGGTGAGAATGTTCTGCTGTCGCCGTATTCTGCGATGCAGTCGCTTGCCATGACGGCAAACGGCGCTTCCGGCAATACGCTTTCTGAGATGACACAGGTACTCGGTCTGCCGCCGGATCAGCTCAATGAAGCGCTCTGCGCGCAGCGTATTGCTATGCCGGATTCCCGCGCATGTAAATTCAGTTTGGCAAATGCATTGTGGGTAAATGCGCATGCAGGTGCGCTCCGGGATGCGTTTCAGCAGACAAATGAAACCTTCTACAATGCCAAAATCACAGTTGCGCCGTTCAGTCAGTCAACTGTAAAAGATATCAACAAATGGTGCAAAAAACAGACGGACGGCATGATTCCCGAAATCCTGACCGATCAGAGCACCGATCATCCTGCGATGCATCTGCTGAATGCCATCGCATTTGACGGGGAATGGGACGAAAAGTTTGCCGAAGAACCGCAGGCATACAGCTTTTGGGCTTATGACGGCAGCGAACAAGTCGCTATGATGATGTGCGGGACGGAAAAGTATTATCTTTCCGATGAAAAAGCAACCGGATTTCTCAAATACTACAAAGACGGAAAGTATGCTTTTGCGGCAATTAAGCCGAATAATGATGTATTGCCGGATGCATATCTTGAAAACCTGACCGCTGCGGAGCTGCACAGTTTGCTTGTGAATATAACAGAGCCGCGCAGCGTGACAATCGGTCTGCCGAAATTCCGCTGGGAAAGCAGCAATGACCTGATCCCACTGCTGAAAAATATGGGCATGAACGCTGCCTTTGATCCGGATGCGGCTGATTTTTCCATGATGACGGAAAATCAGGAGCAGCTCTGGATCAGCGATGTCCTGCAAAAGGCTGTCATCGAGGTTGATACAAACGGTACAAAGGCAGTTGCTGTGACAAAAACTTCAGTTGAAAGCTCTTTATATGATGAAAACACGGGTGTGTTTCTGAACAGACCGTTTATCTATATGATCGTTGAAACTGAGAATATGACACCGGTTTTTGCAGGTGTGATAAATACGATGTTTGATGCACATTATTAAGGAGTCGGCTATGAAATTTGCGGACGGATACTGGCTCAACCGACGCGGACTGACGGTGGATTACGCCGCACAGCCTTATGACATTCAGATCAGAAACAACGCTGTTTATGTCTTCGTAACCACGCAGATCATCTATCACCGCGGTATGACGCTCGGCGGCGTTACCCTTGCATATGTCTTCTCCTCTGTCAGAGAGAATGTCATTCGGGTTGAGATCGCCCACCATAAAGGCGCGGCAAACCATACGCCGCAGTTTCAGACCTTTGCCGATCCCGTTTTTCAGCCCGTCATCACCGAAACGGATGACGCTGTGACACTGACTTCCGGTCAGACCGCTGTGACCATCCGGAAAGGCAGAGAATGGCATATCGAATATACTTATGCCGGCAAACACCTCACCGGCTGCGGTTCCCGCGGGACTTCCTATATTCAGCAAAATGCCTTCCTCACGGAATGCAGCGTCCGTGCCGCGATGGATGATACCTTCTGGAGCATCCCCGCTGACCCGAACGGCAGGTTCCTCCGCGAACAGCTTACGCTCAGCATCGGAGAATACCTCTACGGCTTCGGTGAGAAGTTTACCCCGTTTGTCAAAAACGGGCAGACCGTTGAGATCTGGAATGCCGACGGCGGTACCTGCTCCGATCAAAGCTATAAATCAGTGCCGTTTTATATCAGTTCCCGCGGATACGGCGTTTTTACCAATCATACCGGTCATGTCAGCTATGAAGTCGCTTCGGATACCGTTTCCAAGGTCAGCATGACAGTCGCCGGCGAATCCCTCGAATATTCCGTCATCGGCGGCAAAAACTGCGCCGATGTGCTCCGGCATTATACAGACCTTACCGGTAAACCTGCGCTCGTCCCTGCAAGCTCCCTCGGCTTGTGGCTCTCCACTTCCTTTACCACCGACTACAATGAACAGACCGTCGGCTCGTTCCTCAGCGGCATGCAGGAACGCAGGATCCCGCTGCAAATGTTCCACTTCGACTGCTTCTGGATGAAGGCGTTTACCTGGACGAGCTTCCTCTGGGATCCGGAAATGTTCCCCGATCCGCAAGGGATGCTCAAACGCCTGAAAGAAACCTATCATGTCGGCATTTGCGTCTGGATCAATCC
>DMBA01000362.1:4762-7671 GCA_003446315.1 Ruminococcus sp.
TTTCTCCATACCAAAGACGGCGGCATCTTCCAGACCGATATGTGGCAGCCCGGTATGGCGATCGTTGATTTTACCAATCCCGCAGCCTGTGAATGGTTCGCTGACGGCATCCGTATGCTCTGTGCTGCCGGTGTCGATGCCATCAAAACCGATTTCGGCGAACGCATCCCTGCCAATGTCGTCTACTTCGACGGCTCCGATCCCGCTGCGATGCATAACTATTACGCCTATCTCTATAACAAGCTGGTGTTCGATACACTCGAATCCTGCCGCGGCAAACACCATGCCGTGCTGTTTGCAAGAAGCGCTACTGCCGGCTGTCAGCAGTTCCCCGTCCATTGGGGCGGCGACTGCGAAGCAACCTATACCGCAATGGCGGAAACCCTGCGCGGCGGTCTTTCCCTCTGCGCGTCCGGCTTCGGCTTCTTCAGTCACGATATCGGCGGATTTGAACAAACGGCTTCCGCAGATGTCTATAAACGCTGGGTCGCTTTCGGGCTGATGAGCTCCCACAGCCGTCTGCACGGCTCCTCGTCTTACCGCGTGCCGTGGGCCTATGAGGAAGATTCGCCCGATAACCCCGAAAATGCATGCGCCGTTCTGCGGTTCTTTACCAATCTCAAAGGCAGATTGATACCCTATCTCTGGGCGCAGGCAAACCATACGCATGAAACCGGTATCCCGATGATGCGTGCCATGTTCATCGACTTTGCAGATGACCCCGCCTGCCTGACCCTCGACCGGCAATATATGCTCGGAGATGCGCTGCTCTGTGCGCCTGTCTTCTCCGAATCCGGTGAAGCGGAATTCTATCTGCCTGCCGGTGATTGGTTCGATCTGCTCGGCAGACCCGATCAACCGCCTGTGCAGGGCGGCAGATGGATGCGCAGAACTTGCAGCTATCTCCAGATGCCAATTTATGTGAAGCCCGATTCCATTCTCGTTTTCGGCAATTTCAAAGACGATGTGTGCTATGATTATCTCGATCATGCCGAAGTTTGCATTTATGCGCTCGCTGACGGACATGCCGCTTCTGCTGACCTCTATCACGCAGACGGCGGTCTTGCCTGCACGATCCATGCTGTGCGTGCCGGAAACTGCATCACTGTCACATATCCGGAAACCGACCGGTCTTTTACCATCCGAATTGCAGGCGCAAACCGTTGCGTGAATGCAGAATCCTGCGGCAAAACGGTCATAAGCCTCTGATATTATCTATATCCGCCCGGAAAGGAGCGATTATTATGGCAAAGAAAAAAAATGCATATGACTTTATTTGGAGTGACACAAAACGAACGATCTTCGGTATGCCGTGGACGTTTACCAAGTATTTCCTCACCGAAACAAAGTTCATTACGCGCGTCGGCTGGCTCAGTCTCGATGAAGATGAGCTGGATCTCTATAAGGTCACCGATAAAAAACTCGTGATCCCCTTCTGGCAGCGCATCGTCGGCTGCGGCACCATTATCCTCTATGTCCGCGATACCGATACGCCGCAAAAGGAAATCCACTGCGTCAAGAATCCGCGCGAAGTGCTCGCAAAAATCGACAAGCAGATCGAGATCCAGCGCGATCGCTGGAATACCAGAGGCCGTGATCTCTATGCCATCACCGGCGGCGCTCCCGGCGGGCATCACGATCCGCATTATCACGATCACGATCCCGATGACTGCGATTACTGCGAATCGCATGACCAAAACTAATTCTGCATTCTGAACGAAGGGACTGCATACAATGCTTCAATTTGTAACAGAAAAAACATCCGTCTGGGAACGGCTCAAAAATGAAACCCGCCCGATCTATCTCTATGGCATGGGTGACGGCGCTGTTCGCATCCTCTCTGCGATGCGCAGCTATCAGATCTCGGTCGCCGGTATCTTTGCAAGCGATGAATTCGTGCGCGGGCATGATTTTGCAGGCTATCCTGTGCGCAAGCTCTCTGAGCTGGAGGCGGAACTCGATGATTTCGTCATCGTGCTCGCTTTTGCCGTCAGCTCGCCGCAAATGATCGACCGCATCCGTGCACTCGGTGAACGCTATCAGCTCTATGTGCCGGATGTCCCCGTGATCGGCGGCGGACTCTTTACACCGGAATACTGCCAGGAACATGAGAACGAGATCCAGGCTGTTTATCAGTCGCTTGCAGATGAACGCTCCCGTCAGATCTATGCCAATATCATCAACTTCAAGATCAGCGGCGATCCGTCCTATCTCATGGATCAGGTGGACAGCAAGGATGAAATCTGGAACCGCGTGCTCCAGCCTACCACACATGAGATCTATGTCGATCTCGGCGCGTATAACGGCGATACCATCCGCGAAATGCTCGAATATACACGCGGCAAATATCACCGGATCATCGCTGTGGAGCCGGATAAGAAAAACTATAAAAAGCTCGTCAAATTCGTCGGCGATACCCCGTCTGTACAGTGCTATCAATGTACCGCGTGGTGTGTGGATACCGAACTGCCCTTCGCTTCCAAAGCCGGCAGACAATCTGCTGTTGCGGCAGACGGCGTGATGACACCGGCTCGCTCTGTGGATAATCTCCTCGCCGGCAATCCTGTGACTTTGCTCAAAATGGACGTGGAAGGCGCAGAACGGGAAGCACTCTGGGGCGCAAGCCGTTCCATTGCAAGATTTGCACCGAAACTCATGGTCTCGCTCTACCACCGCAATGAGGATATCTTTGAGCTGCCGCTGCTCGTGAAGCGCATCAATCCGCGCTATCGTCTGTTCGTGCGGCATCTGCCCTATATCCCCGCGTGGGAAACCAATCTTTATGCCGTTTGCGAGGACAACGGCAATACCCAATATGCGGAATAAGCAACCGTTTTTCCCGATACTGCAAAAAACCGCAGATGGTCTTTTTCATTGACCATCTGCGGTCTGCTTGTAGATAAAGTTCG
>DMBA01000255.1 GCA_003446315.1 Ruminococcus sp.
TCCATTTCATGAATCGGCTCGACATCTATTGTTACGCCGCAGCCAACTGTGATTCCGTAGCCATGTGAACAGACAGAATGAATGATGTCATCGCTGACGCCGCCTTCTCGCAGAAGTTCCGGTGCTTTCAGACAATGCTCCTCCGGATACAGCTCAAAATCAATATCGTGAAGCAGTCCGACAATGCCCCAGTGTTCGGCTTCATCACCATAGCCCAGTTCATCCGCATACCACTTCATGACCGCCTCAACAGTGAGGGCGTGCTGGATATGGAACGGATCCTGATTGTATTTTTTCAGCAGAGCAAATGCATTCTCCCTTGTTATCATTTATATTTCCTCCAAAGTTATCTTGTCACACATTGTGAATATGCACGCCAATGCGGATGCGTTGCTGTGAAGACCGGAAGGCTCTTGCACTATGCATATAGGTCTGATATGATTATATCACAACATTGCGTGATTGTCAATCTGGTGTGACGATCAGCGTGGAAAAATGAAGAGATAGAGCAATCCCCGCATCACTGTCAATTCAGTGGTGCGGGGCTGTTTTTTATTCTCCTCAATCATATGCGTGTTCGACATGAATAGTATCTCAAGAATTTCTGTTGTTGTCGTTTCCAGTTTTTCCGTGAAATAATCTGCAAGCAGTTCTGTTTGCTCCTTGCTCATACAAACAGATTCCGGTACATTATGTCACCTGACTTTCTGTTTTTTTCGCAAAAAATCAATCATACTCCGCCATAATAAACTGGAAATCATCCGTTTTATCCAGCTTCGGAACGACATTCGCCTTGATGCGTTCCGTCATCTCCTGAATGACAAAATTCAGCAGGTCACACGGCGCACATTGCAGCATGATACCGATGGTATGTGTATCGCACGGCACACGTTTTTCATGCGGATAATTGCCGGAATTATTCAGCAGCATCTGTACGAATCTTGGGTTACTCATGCGCTTTGCAGCGCGTTCACCGGGGTTGGCAAGCAATGCCTGCCGATCTGCATCGGTGACGATTTTTGCAGCATAGTCAAAGCTCTCCCCGTCATAGAAATGCTCAATGAACAGGCGGAAAACCTTATCATGGCACTGCAAAAGCTCTTCTGAGATCTGCGCGGCACTCTGCTCCGCAAAGTCCAGAACCTCGGCTTTTGCGTCATTTTCATCAAGATAATGAAGATAGACAAGTGCCACATCTTCATCGCCGCGAAGTTCCACACAATACAGTTCTCCGGTTTCACGGTAGGTTGTCGTCAGATGATCCAAAACGAACTGTTCTTCAAGGTTGTACAGCCTGACCACATTACTTTTTCCGGGAACTGAGTAGGATACAATCTCACAAGGCTCCAAGCGAAGGAGCAGAAAATCATCCGATTCTGTGGGAAGTTCGTTCAGGTGATACATTCCCTCACGGAAATGTAATGGGATTCGGATTTCATCCATAAGTTGTTACCTCTCTTATTTTCAGTCTTTATATTCGCACACTCAACGATATTACAACTCGCAATGAAAATCTGCGACTTCGTTTTATTCACAATTTCATTGGCTTTTTCTTGACAAATACCTCTACATCCGATTTTCTGACCATCAGATGATATCCGTATTTATCGCATCTGTCAAAGCCGAGCTTTTGCGCAAGCGCATAATCACTCAGGTATAATTCAAATTCGTCACCGGCTGCACGGACAATATCAATTATATAGCCTTGATATTCCGCATAGGATGATAAGCTGTACGCATCAGAAATTTCTGTGCGGTCTATGATCTTTGTATACATTCCAAGATGATACGAGTCAACATATGTATCATCTACTTCACTGTCAGAATTGGGGGACAGCGATATAGTGCCGTCCTGATTAAAGCCGATTCTATGTGGTTCTCCGTGATAGATACCATAGGTTCCGTCAATCCTGTGCGCTTCTTCACGAGAAATACGATATGTTTCAATATCCATTCCTGCACCTCCTGAACGCCTTTCGTTTCTCTCAGACCTCAATATCCGACTGCATCAATAAAGGCTTTCAAAACAGCCTTTTCAGGTGATGATGCATCAGCAGAATACTCGTTGACTCTTTGTAGAAGGCGTTCCTTTTCACTCTGAGATAAAGATGAAATATCCATATTTCTCAGCGAATCGACACAGGTTACAAATAATTCCCGGTTTTTCGTTTCGCTGATTTTGAGGATCATCAACAAATTGTTCCTGTTATCACTCTCAGACAAGCATTCAACGCAGCGTATTTGGGCTTTTTCAGAGTAATCGCCGATCTTTTCAGACAACGCTTTCCAATCCTCATCAGAAAAGCTGTCCAGCACATCCTGATAATAAAAAAGTCCCTCATCGTACCAGTAATCGTCCGATGAATTATCAGTAATACCAGATTCAAATTCTTCAAACATATACGACACCTCTCTTATGTGCATGACAACATTTCCACGCACTCAACCCTACATCTCAATCGCAATATCTGATAAGTGTGTATTTCTCGATTCTACGCACTTTTCAACACCTGACAACATTTTGACGTACTACCAAAAGCCGATTATCATTTTGACCCACTTTCCTCGGTGTGCAGATTGGTTGTCAGCCGTTTTCAGTGCGTAGATGTCTTTCCGAATACAGCAAAAGCCATACCGGGGTTAAGTG
>DMBA01000169.1 GCA_003446315.1 Ruminococcus sp.
ACAGTCGGAATGGGAACGCTTTCAGGAACAGATCCGGAACAGCGGTTCTTACGTTCTGGAGCAGGATCTGATCGCGGATGCACGAAGTCATACGTTTGAGATCCCGAAAGGCGTGACGGTCAGCATTGACCTGAACGGGCATAAAATTGACCGTGATCTGCGGGATGAGTGGGATAATGAACGGACAGACGGCGCTGTATTCTGCAACCGCGGCACACTGACGGTTTCTGATTCTGTCGGAAGCGGTATGATCTGCGGCGGATATGATCACAATGGCGGCGGCGGTATCCAGAATTTCGGCACGCTTTATTTGTACGGCGGCTGTGTGTGCGAGAACCATACAGACGGCTGGAACGGCGGCGGGATCTGGAATGGAGTCGATGCAGTTCTGGTAATCGACGGCGGCGAGATCCGGAACAATCAGGCGGTGATGTGCAACGGCGGCGGGATTGCCAATGCGGGCACGGTGCTGATGGAAAGCGGCGTGATTTCCGGTAATTCTGCGCAGGATGGCTATTATGCCGATGGCGGCGGCGTATTGAATATGCGCGGCGCATCCTTTACCATGAACGGCGGCGAGATTTGCGGCAATCTGACAGAATTATACGGTGCCGGCATTGTGAATCAGGGGACGCTGATTCTGAACGGCGGCATGATCTATGGCAATACCATACACCGTTACCATGATGAGAGCGACAGCTATACAACAGAGCATTTTGGAAATGCAGTTGCAAACATCGCCGGCGGCACAGTGACACTCGGCGGCGCGGCGCTGATGGCTGGAACGGCTGCGGATGGTTCCGATCAGGTTTATATGCCGCAGGCTTCTTATGCGGATGTTGTGTCACAAATTGCGGATTATGGCTATCTTGCATGGACTGATACCGTTCCGGAAACAAGTACGACAACGGTTACAACCATAACGACAACGACGGAAACGGTGACGGAAACGACTGTGACAACGACCGCGGCATTGCAGCAGATCGCATCGGATGAGGTGCTTTGCCGATGGGCAGAAAAGGACTGTCAGAAGAAGCACGGGGTCAAGGTCAAGGCATCGGTCGTTGAGAAGACGGACGGTATGCTGACGGTTGCGCTGACGGATGCGGACGGCAACTGTATTGATACTTATGTGATTGATGTCACAACGGGCATTGCGAAAAACAACGCAGCAAAGCAGATTTCGCTTCCGCAAACCGGCAATCGGTCAGTGGATCGGGCATTGCTGCTGCTGGGCGCATGCATGCTGACCGGAACGGGTCTTTTTACCATAAAAAGAAGCTGCACAGTAAAATGTAAGTGAGTTATTGCATTTTTTTTCGTTTTATGCTATAATAATACTATGATTTGTATGTATTAGCGGATCCGTTGGATTCCGGATTGACAATTTGAAGGAGCATGATATGAAAATTTCAACCAAGGGTCGTTACGCACTGCGCATGCTGATTGAATTGGCTGCACACGAGGATGATGGCTTCGTTTCGCTGAAAGAGGTGTCGGAACGGCAGAATATTTCCAAAAAATATCTGGAGCAGATTGTCCCGATGCTCAATCGCAGCGGCATTTTGCGTACCAACCGCGGCAATAAAGGCGGTTATATGCTCGCTGTGCCGGCGAATGAATGTACGGTTGGAGATGTGCTGCGGGCAACGGAAGGCAGCCTTGCACCGGTTTCATGTCTGGAATATGATGTCAATGACTGTCCGCGTGCAGCAAGCTGTGCAACACTGTATGTCTGGGAAGGGCTTGCAAAAGTTGTCGCGGAGTATCTCGACAGCATCACCCTTCAGGACATTCTGGATCGGGAAGGCGAATTCAGCGGCAGCGATTACTGCATCTGACCGCCCCCATCCCATTCTCTCAATAATCGTGCCGAAAGGCTGATTATATCAAATCTATATAGGAGCGTGCTTGTTTGAAAAAGTACAATACACCGGAGATTGTGTGCTGAACGGGAGGTTCACATACAATGCTCAACCTCCCGCTGAAAAGCAATTGCAGTCAACAATTTTCAGGAGGATAAAAAATGAATCACAATGACTATCTCATTCGTTTGGAGAAGAAAGAAGATTACCGTGCAATCGAGCATTTGGTCAGAAATGCGTTCTGGAATGTTTACCGTCCGGGATGCAGCGAGCATTATGTGCTGCATGTGCTGCGGGATGACCCTGCTTTCATCCGGGAACTCGATTTTGTCATGGAAAGCAGCGGCAGATTGATCGGGCAGAATATGTTCATGAAAACCGTGATCGAATCAGATGACGGCAGAACGATTCCTGTGCTGACAATGGGCCCGATCTGCATTGCACCGGATTTGCAGCGGAAAGGTTACGGCAAGATCCTTTTGGATGTTACCGTGCAGAAAGCTGCGGAAATGGGCTTTGGTGCTGTTCTGTTTGAAGGAAATATTGATTTTTACGGGAAAAGCGGCTTCGATTATGCTGCAAAATTCGGGATCCGTTATCATGATCTTCCGGAAGACGCAGATGCTTCCTTCTTCCTCTGCAAAGAGCTGATCCCCGGTTATCTGGATGATGTCACGGGTGTGTATCTCACGCCGCAGGGCTATTATGTGGATGATGCGGATGTGGAAGCATTCGATCGGGATTTTCCTTATATGGAAAAGAAGAAGCTGCCGGGACAGTTGTTTGATGCCTAAGTAACCGCTTATGAATGAGAAAAGCCTGAGATCGGAGCAAATTCCGTTCTCAGGCTTTTTGTTTTCAGGTCTTATTTGACATACTGGGAAAGATCAATGTTCAGGTTTTTGAGTCCCTGTGTGATGATGCCGGCGACCACATTTGCACCGGTTTCGGTGAAGTGTGTGTAGTCTGTGCCGCCGTTATAACCGCCCATATAATAGCTCTTGACGGTGTTATAATCGCGCTTATTGAAATCATTTGCCATTGCCGCGCCCAGATCGAAATACGGGATATTGTACTTGGATGCGAGCATTTTGCATGCCGAGTCAATATTGCGGTAGCCGGCGGAGAACGGCTGCGTTGCATTCCGGATGGAGAGTGTCGGGCTCATCAGGATCGGCGTTGCACCTTTGTCCATTGCACCCTTGATATAGAATGTCATGTAATACTCAAAGGAACCAGTCTGCGGGTTATCCACATTGCCGCAAACCGGTGCATAACGCTCCGGCTGCGTGCTTGCGCCGTCATTGATGCCGAAATCGACCAGCAGATAATCGCCCGGTTTGATGATATCCAGAATCGCAGTCAGTCTGCCGTTGTCGTAGAAACTCTTGGAGCTTCTGCCTGCGATGGCGTGGTTTGCGACTGTGACATTGGAAGTGAGATAATCCTGCAAATAATAGCCCCAGCCCTGCTGCGGTGCGTAGCTTGCACGATAGCTCTGTGCGGTGGAGTCTGCTGCCACATACAGCACCGGATTTTCGCTGACGGGCCCGGAATAATGCTCGTTCGGATCATACGGTTCGGCGATCGGCTCATCCGTGAAGGTCAGCTTGAGATAATCGAAGTTCGGGCCGCCTTCTGCGGTGTTGGATTGCAGCTTGATGGTGTTGAAGCCTTCTTGCAGCGGCAGAACCAATGCACGTTCTTCCCATGTTGTCCAGGCACCGGTGGTCAGGAAGCTCTGCTTCCAGATATCGCTGCTGCCGCTGACGGAAACGGTCATATCGCGGTCATTTGCGGAGCCGTTTGCAATGTGGAAGGAGCAGAGATAATTGCCGGTTTGCGGAACATTGACGGAAAAGGTCACATTGCTGGTCGTGGCGTTATCCAGATTCAGATAATCGCGGTAGAGATAACCGGTGTTTGTTTCCTCGTGCACACCGTTTACGATGCGCTGTTCAGAAGCCGCATATTTCGGATCTGCAAACGCGGCATCTTTTCCGAGCAGATACGATTGCAGAAGTGCGATATCCTCAGCCGTGACCTGCATATCGCCGTTCAGATCCGCTGCCTGCTGCTGATTATAAGGAGATGCTGCATTGACGCGCTTTGCAAGGGTGAGGTCTTTTGCGGTCAGTCTGCTGTCGCCGTCCAGATCGCCTTGCAGACGCGGCATGCTGGATTCATCCAGCGGGAATTCAATTGCCCATTTCTGATTATCGGTGCCGTCGTTTTCCCACTCGATGGCGTTTGCTTTTTCGTCATGGGAACCGCTCCAGATGCCGACATAGCTGCGGTATTTGGAGACACCGGTTGCGATGTGATAATAATTGCCGTCCTTGAGGATCTTGAAGATCTGAGCGCCGGAAGTGTTCGGTGTCCAGATGCCGATGTTGGTGCCGTTTTCCGTTTTTCCTTCGGTGACATCCATCACATAGCTGCTGCCGCCGTCGAGCATGGAATAGATATAGTATTCATCTTCTGCTTCGGTGCTTTTCAGGATCCATGTATTGCTGTCAGAGGGGAGATCGCCGCTGCTCTGCGAGACATTGGTTCCCTGTGCTGCAATGCCGTCTTCAACGGAAAGATACATGCCGGATTCCAC
Source organism: Ruminococcus sp. (assembly GCA_003446315.1). GTDB lineage: Bacteria > Bacillota > Clostridia > Oscillospirales > Ruminococcaceae > Firm-04. The sequence goes on from DMBA01000169.1 coordinate 4,471, forward strand.
ATTGCGGAACAGCACTTTCTGACCGTTTGTGAAGATCTCACCTTTCGGGCCGGTATAAGTGCCGCCGGCATTGATGGCATCAGCCATGAACTGTGCAAGCACCGTTGCGCCGGCACGGTTCGGATGCAGATTGTCGCTCAGATACATGGCAGAGACTTCATCTGCGGTTTTGGTCAGGCAATAATCCTGCCAGAGATTGAACAGGTCAACAACTTCAATATTGAGTGCAGCGCCGACGCGGTCGAGTGCAGCGCCGTACCATCTGCCGCTGAGCAGCGGATTGCGCTGACAGTCACCGTTTCTGCCCTGCTGCTTGACCAGTATAACGCGCATGCCTTTGTTCATAGCACGCTGCGCCATATCGGTGATGATCTCCTCATATTGCGCTTCGGTGGTGTTATTTTTTGCGTTTGTGTCGTTGATGCCGATGGAAATGACATAAATATCACCGGGCTGACCGTTTTTCTCGATGACATCAAACTGACCGGATTCCATGAAGCCGCGTGCCCACTGACCGGAAGCAGCCATATTCATGACCTGCCATTGTGTTGTGTCGATGAAACCGGGCAGCATTTGTGCCCAGCCTGCCTGTGAGGAGCTGTCCAGCGGATAGTAATTGCAGACGGTGGAGTCGCCGCAGACCCAGATGGTCGGGTTTGTATGCGTTTGCGTGGAGATCTGTTTGATCTCCAGTGCGGAGATGGAATAGGCATAGCCTTCCTTGCCGGCGAATGCAGAAATATTGAGCTGACCGTCTGTGACCGGCACCTGCAAGGTATGATAAGCGCCGTTTCCGGTCATATTCACGATTTGCAGCATGCCTTCAATGCCGATGCTGGTGCGGTTGGTGTTGCCGAGCCACACCGAGACTTGATAGAGTCCGTTCGGGACATCCGCGCAGAAGGTATAATTTCCGGTTGCGTATGCATTTTTGAACTGCACGGCATCGCTGAGTGCGCCGGAACCGGATGCGCCGACATCAGCGACGGATGTGCCGGAAGAAAAGCCGTAGCCGCGGGAGCTGTTATAGCCGGTGGATGCGTTCACACCGGTATATCCGCTGGCGGTTCCGCCGTTGCCGAAGTCGAATTTCCAGTAAGTGGATGCAGCGGATGCCTTCAGACTTTGCTGCGGCAATCCTGCTGCGAGCGTTGCGGTGACGGCAAGGGATGCCGCAGCCGCCGTGAGCTTGCGAAAGAATCGTTTCATGAATGAAAACCCCCTGTTCGGATGTAAAAAGATTGATATACCATATATCATATTTCTGTAAATTTATCATACCATAATAAAATTACAGTGTCAAGGAGTAATACGGAACTTGCGGGAAAAAGACAAGAAAAAAAGACAATTGTACATGTTTGAAATTGCTGTGCATAATGCCGGATGTTCACAAAATTCTTTCCGTTTATTCACAAAGAGTTCATATTCTATTCTTTTATATTTTATGATTATAAGTTATAATAAGAACAAGGTTGAAGAAACCTTGTTTCAAATCCCCCAATCCCCTATGTTTTGTTGATTTTACTTCTCCTTGCAGCTATGTGGCATTTGTCCGCATAGCTCCTATCTTTTTTTAGGGGACTTTATTGTTTTGAATATATAACAAATTAGAAGATACCGGCTGTGATATCTTCTAATTTGTTTACGCACTGTAATATTCCGGAAAAATATTCTGAAAATCTTTCAGGTTATTTTAATGTTGCGCTGTTATAATAGGGTCAGTGAAGCAAAACAATTGCTTCCTGAATGATTTTACCCCATTTTCCCAATTTCCCTATTACCGGATTGCACTCATTTATATTTACTTCGGGACTGCTTTGAAAAGCAGCCCCTTTTTTCTTTATTCAAAGGAATTAGCGCAGAGCAAAGCGGTGATGCCGGTATCTGCTGTATAGGTCATGCCTTCAGCGATGGTGTAATATTGCAGTGCAGCCGTTTCCGGATTGTCCGGATCGGGCTGGGTGTAGAGATAGATCCCGTTTTGCGCGATCTGTTCGTAATCGCAGACATGATCTGCAAGCGGCTGCCACTGATAATTCCGGAGCATTTGCAGCGTATGCTTGTTTTGCGTCGAATCGGTGATGGCAAAAGCGGTGCCGAATGCCGGATAGCTCTGATAATCTTCCGCAATGACCCCATTGAGATTACCTGCATCGGAAAAGAGCTGGTGTTTTCCGTTGATGCCGACCAGCGTGTTTTCCGTTTGTTCCGGATCACCGTACCATTGATAATAGGTATAACCGTCAAAAGCATAGGGCATTGTTCTGTTGAAATCTGCGTTCCGGTCATCGTGCAGCAGATATTCAAAAACCTTATAATTCCGGCTGTCCTGAAATGCTTTGGAGAGCTCTGCATCAATATCATCATCAGCGTTTGCATCCACGATCGAAAAACTGTTTTCAGCGAAGCACAGCAAGGCGTTTCCGCTTGGTGCAAACTGGTAGAAGCAATGGGATAACCGAAATGCATCATCTAAATTGTCCTTGGTGACTGCATCGAAAACTGCATTGAGTTCAGCTTTTTCCGTTTCAACCGGTTTTGCTTTGCAGTAAAGCTGTGCGTTGAATGTGCCGGTTGAATGGATCAGATATGGCTTTGTTTGACAGGTGGGGAGAAGGACATTGATGATGTCCGGGCTTCCCTCATTCAATTGGAACAGGTTCTCTGAAGTGCCGGAAGCATGATCGTAATACCAGATACCGGCATCTTTTGGCTGATTGACGATTGACCGGTGCGTTGCTTCCGGGTCGAGCCCTATGGCGGATTTGATGAGTTCTCCCGGCAAGGCAGCTTTGCAGCCGAAATAACAGCTTCCGTCCGGATAGCAGCGCAGAAGAAATACACGCCAGTTCTCCTCGCTGAGTGCGCTTTGCAGGACTTGCTGTGTATCCTGTTCCAGATCATATTGGAGCATGTGCGTAAAGTTCCCGTCTGAAACGGTATAATGAAAATAGCGCGGGGCGATTTT
>DMBA01000137.1 GCA_003446315.1 Ruminococcus sp.
CGGCAGGATGATCTGGAAGCATGAGAACACGATCACCAATGACTATGTCAATTATACCTACGATGCGAACGGGAAGCTCGTCACCGAGGAATTCTATGCGAGCGATTTTCACCCGCACCGCATCGAATATTCCTACGATCAGTACGGCAATCTCCTCCGGAAGGTGACGACCTATACCGGGGAGGATGATCCCATGTTCGATATGATGTCCACGACGGAGGATTTCTCCGATATGGAGCTTGACAATGCGGGACGGATCGTGAAGCAGCGGGAGATGAGCGCCTCCGGTACGACCGCAAACTTTGAGACAGCCTTCTCCTATGACGGCGCCGGAAACTGCGTCCGCGAGGAGAGAAAGGCGCTCAATGAAGGCATGGAGCCCGCAAGCGAGATCACAAGCCGGACCTTTGACGAAAGCGGCAATATGACATCCGAGATCATCCTGCGGCAAATGACCAGCGGCGCAGAATTCACGCTCACGAGAACCATACAATATGACAGCGAGGGCAGAATGACCTGTCAGAAAACGGATACAGACGGTGAGATCGTCGAGGTGCAGTACACCTATGAACCGGTCTGAGCCGCCTGAGAAAGGAGCACTTGCAATGCCCAATACCGATTTGCCGGATGAGATCAGAGAACCGGCTGCGGATACGCCGCAGGACGAGCCGAAGCTCGACCGCCGTACTGCGATCGCACAGGCAAGAGCGATCCGGCGCGGGGCGGCCGCAATGGCAATGGATGAAAGTATAAAGGCGCAGGCAGCCGAGACTGCCAGCACTATTCTGGAACAGGCCGAGCCGGAGCCGCCGAAGGCGCCGCTCCATAAGCAGACCGCACCGCAGCCTGTCTCCAATACGACCGGAAAATTCGGCTGGCTCGATGAGCTCAAACCGGCTCCGCAGGTGGATACAGAAGCGATTGTGGATGAACTGATCGCTGCATCTGCCGAACGTGCCGCGCAGTCCGATGAGGATGAACCCGATGAACAAGTGAAAAAAGTGCGCGTGGAACAGATCATCGCCGATCAGTCTGCTGCCGGCAGCACCGATCCGGAAGCTGCCATTGCACAGGTGCTTGCCGCAACTGCGCCGCCGCCTTCTTCACAGCCCGAACCGCACGATCTGACCGATGATGCTGCGGCATCGCCGGATGTGCCGGAAGATTCTCCGACTGCCGAGATCGACAAAAAAGTGCATCGTGCTTTGCGCAGACTCTCTGCAAAGGAGCCGGAGCAATCACAGGCGGAAGCATCTGCGGCTTATCGGAAAGCAGCAGAGGATGCAAAGCGTGATGTCCGCAAAATGGCGAAAGAAGAAGAAAAAGAATGGAGCAAAGAAGCTGCCGGTGTCCGTGCAAAACGTATTGCTAAGCGTACAGAACGGAAAACCGCTTGCCTGAATGTCGTGGTATGCTTTGCGCTCCTGTTTGGCATTGCGATCGGGATGCTGGTGCTGGAACGCCCGACCGTTTCCATGGAAGAAAACCGTACACTTGCAAAAATGCCCGATTTTTCCGTGGAGGATTATCTGGACGGCAGCTATACCGGCGGTGTGGCGGAATATTATAACGATACCGTGCCGTTTCGCTCCGTTTTTAAGAATCTGACCCAGAATATCCGGAAATATATGGGTCTGACCGGCAATGCTGCGATTCAGGGCGGTGTGCCCGTTTTGCAGACCGAACCTGCCGAAACAGAACCCGTTGTCACCACCATGTTCGCAGTCACAACGGCTGTGACCGCCGTTTCATCCGAACAAACCGCATCTGCTGCGGAAACAACTGCTACGGAAACAGCTCCGCCGCCTGCGGAAGAACCCGAACAGGAAGGCGAGATCAGCAATAATATCCTGATCGTCAATAACCGCGGTATTATGCTGTTCGGCGGCTATGAGACAATGGGTGAGGACTATGCACGCAATGTCAACCGCTACAAGCAGGATCTGCCGGATGTGAATGTCTATTCCATGGTGGTGCCGACCGTCTGCTCTTTCTATACGCCGGATGATTTTCAGTATCTGGTTGCGAGCGAGAAAAAGAATATTGACTATATCAATTCCTGTCTGGACGGCGTAAAGCCCGTGGATGTGTATTCTGCGCTGCAAAAGCATACGGATGAACCGATCTTCATGCGCACCGATCACCACTGGTCGGGACTGGGTGCATTCTATGCTGCCGAAGCCTTCTCCGCTGCGGCGCGTGTGCCTTTTGCAAGGATCGAAGAATATGATAAACATGTCAAGGAAGGCTATGTCGGGACGCTCTATGGCTATTCCAATGACATTACGCTGAAAAATAATCCCGAAGATTTCATTTGGTATACGCCAAAAGCCAACTATAAAACGACGTTCATGACATCTTCACTCGGTTCTCCTTATGAAGCCGATTTCTTCGCCAATATCGACCGGATGGCGGCGGTAAGCTGGTATATGGTCTATATGACCGGCGATGACCATGTGGTGCATATTGAGACAGATGTCAAAAATGACCGCAAACTCTGCGTCATTAAAGACAGCTACGGCAATGCACTCATCCCCTGGCTGACTTCCTCGTTCTCGGATATCTATGTCATTGATATGCGCTATTTCCGCGTCAATGCCGTGCGATATCTCAAAGAACAGGGTGTGACAGATCTGCTGTTTGCGATGAATACATTCAGTGCAAACGGCGGAAATGCAAAGAAAATAGAAACCATTCGTGTACAGTGATGCACGACCGAAAGAAAGGAGTTTTTTTATGACAAAGGAAGAAGCAATGGAAGCACTGACCCCCATTTTCCGTGAGGTGTTCGATGATGACAGCATTGAGCTGAGCGATGAACTCACCGCTGCGGATGTGGACGGCTGGGACAGCGTTGAGCATTTCAATCTCATCTCTGAGATCGAGGGCAGATTCGGCATGCGCTTCAAGATGAAGGAAGTTTCCGGTATGAAGAATGTCGGGGAGCTTGCCGAAATCGTCGCAGAACGCGGTACAATCTGATCGTTCCGGAAAGACACCTTCGGGTGTCTTTCCGTTTTTACTGTTTTGTAACCGGATTTTTAGAATATGCACATCTTTACAGCGGCGAAACAGTTGCAAATCAGCAGAAAATGTGGTATAATAAGGAATAGTGTTCATTTCTCCCCGACAGGTCGTTCCGAATGGCGGGGATCAGAAATAAGGAGTAGAAAAATGAATCAGCATACTGTTTTTTCAGCAAAAGAAGCATCTGCCTGTGCCCAGCAGATCCTGCATGAAGTGCAGAGCGTTGTGGTCGGAAAAGATATGATTATCCTGAAAGTGCTGCTTGCGATGCTCGCAAGAGGTCATGTGCTGCTGGAAGATATGCCGGGTGTCGGAAAAACAACGCTGGCACTCGCTTTTGCCAAAGTGCTCGATCTGGACTATCATCGGATCCAGTTTACTCCCGATGTCCTGCCCAGTGATGTGACCGGCTTTTCTGTTTACAGCAAGGAAACCGGTAAAATGGAGTTCAAAAAAGGTGCGGCGTTCTGCAATCTGCTGCTTGCGGATGAGATCAACCGTACTTCTCCGAAAACACAGTCTGCATTGCTCCAGTTGATGGAAGAAACAGCAGTCACTGTGGACGGCGTGACCTATGAATTGCCGCAGCCGTTCTGCGTGCTTGCAACACAGAATCCGACCGGCTCTGTCGGTACGCAGATGCTGCCGGAATCGCAGCTTGACCGCTTTATGCTGATGCTGCATATGGGTTATCCCGATCTGGACAGTGAGGTGCAGATCATGCAGGCGCGCACCGGTGAAAATCCGCTTGACCGCATCGAACCGGTCATTTCCCGCAGAGAATTGCAGATTTTGCAGGATACGGCGCAGCAGGTTTATGTGGATGATGTGATCCTGCGCT
>DMBA01000327.1:0-7463 GCA_003446315.1 Ruminococcus sp.
TTCTGGAAGTGCTCAAGCGCAATTTCCCGAACGGCGGCACACTCATCGCCGAGCAAAACAGCAAAATGATGCAGAAGCAGGAAAAGCACCATGATACGGTAAAAAACACGAATGCACATTTCTTATCAGGCACTGATTCCGGACAGGAAATCGCCGATCTGACGACCGGAATCCGGCTGATCGAAGAACACAGCTTCAATGAAGAAATGCGGAAATATTCCCTTTTCGGCAAGCTCTTTGCCCTGCTGCTCCCGAAGGTCAATGACCGCTGGGCGACATTCCGCTGGTGATGTGACAGCCTGCGGTTGCCTGATCGTTTTCCGAAACTGCCCCGCTGCGTGCGGGGCGTTTTTGAGCAAAAATATAATATACAAAACGGAGCATCGGGAACAAAACGGAGTAGATTTCGGCATCGCAATGTGTTATAATATGGAAGGTCTTGCGAAAGCAGGCTGTTTCTTTTACAATATAGTTAGTTTACGCTAATTCAAGGAGGGGATCATGAATGGCAGCGATTGTACCGGCACGTTCTGCCGCACTGTCCGAAGCGCAGACGAAAAAGGCAGGCATCCCATGAAGCATGATCTGTTTGAAACGCTGGAGCAGGCAGGATTCGGCTCGAATGTACACGAAGTCGCATCTGAGGGCGAATGCAAGGTGCTGAAGCTCGAAGATGCATCCGGCGAGGGCTTCATGACGATGTACCGCATATTTGGCGGCATTTATCTGATGTACAACGATTTTCATTTGAAATCGTGCATTTCGGAGTATCAGAATGCTGACACAGTGCTTTGCATCGACCATTGCCGCGAGGGGCGCATTGAGCATGAGAACGCGCTCGGCGGGCGGTATTATATGGAAGCAGGCGATCTGCGCATTGACCGCCGTGTGCATCACGAAGGGAAAGTCGAGCTGCCGCTTTCGCATTATCACGGCATCACGATCGGCTTTTTGCAGGAAACTGCGCAGGAATCGCTCCGGCGGGAAATCCCGTTCCTACAAACCGATCTGGAAGCACTCGGATGCAGATTTTGTCCGGAAAAGCGTGAATTTCTGCTGCGGACAAATGAGCCGCTGAACGCCGTTTTCCACCAGCTTTATCACGCCCCGCAGCACAGCCGGCTGGATTATTTCAGGGTCAAGATCGCAGAGCTGCTCCTGCTGCTGGAAGCGATCGACCCGGCACACAGCACGATCGACCGGCATTATTACCCCGCGAGTCAGACAGACAAGGTCAAGGAGATCCACCGGCTCATGACAGAACGGCTTGACCGGAATTACACCGTGGATGCATTATCGGACATTGCCGATATGCCGCCGGCGACCCTGCGCAAAGTGTTCAAGGCGGTCTATGGCGCACCGATCTATCAGTATATCAAGGCATATAAAATGAAAGCAGCGGCATCTCTGCTGATCTCCGAAAAGCTGACGGTTGCAGAAATTGCGCAGCATTTCGGTTATGACAATGCATCCAAATTCTCAGCGGCGTTCAAAGATGTACTTGGTGTCACGCCGCAAAATTACCGCAGCAGACAGGAGGAACTTTGATGGGAAAAGATCAACATGGGTCGTTCGGCTGGCTGTTATCGCAGTCCGGCGAGCGAAAAGGGAAATTTATTGCGAGCGTGATTCTTGCAGCGATGAGCATGCTCTGCGGCATCATCCCCTATCATTTTATTGCGCAGATCGTGAAAGACCTGCTTGCAGGCAGCACGGATCAAAGCGCATACATCCGCAATGCAGCGATCATTCTGGCATTATGGCTGGGGCATGCGCTGTTTCACGCACTTTCGACTGCCAATTCGCATCTTGCCACATTCCATACACTGGCGGTCATCCGCAAAAAAGCGCTGGATAAACTGGCAAAAATGCCGCTTGGCAATGTCATCAGTCAGCCTTCCGGCGCACTGAAAAGCACGATCGTTGAACGCATAGACAGCATTGAAACGACCCTTGCACACATTCTGCCGGAATTCACGACCGGCATCGGCGCACCGATCCTCATTCTGATCTATACATTTGTCATCAGTTGGAAACTGGGTCTGGCAGCGCTCATCACCGTGCCGCTTGGAATCGTCTGCTATGCACTGATGATGTTCGGCTATGAAGAAAACTACAACCGAACCGTTCGTGCAATCAAAGCGCTCAATGCCGTCACAACCGAATATATCAACGGCATTGAGGTCATCAAGGTATTCGGAAAAGCGCAGTCCAGCTATGAAAAATTCGCTGCTGCTGCAAAAGAGAGTGCCGCGAGCTTTGTAGACTGGATGCGCAAATGCAATGTTTACATGACTTTTGCCATGTGCATCATGCCGGCGACTATGCTTTCTGTTCTGCCGATCGGCGGCGTGATGGCGCTTCACGGCACGATCAGCACCGCCGATTTCATCACGGTTATCATTCTCACAGTCGGATTGATCGAACCGCTGCTCGGAGTCATGTCTTATTCAGACGATATTGCGCAGATGGACACGATTGTGACAGAAGTGCGCAGCATTCTTGATGCACCGGAAATGAAGCGTCCCGAAACCCTGACCAAAACGATCACCGGCGGTGATATTGCGCTGCACGATGTTCATTTCAGCTATGATGAAACGGAGATTCTGCACGGCATTTCCATGACTGTTCACAAGGGCGAATTTATCGCACTGGTCGGGCCGTCCGGCAGCGGAAAATCGACGGTTGCCCGCCTGATCGCAAGTCTCTGGGATGTAAACAGCGGCAGCATTTCGCTTGGCGGAGTCGATCTCAGAGAGATTCCATTGGATGATTACAACCGGAAGATCGCTTATGTTTCGCAGGATAATTATTTGTTTGACCTGACGGTGCGGGAAAACATCCGGCTGGGCAATCAAGCCGCAACGGATGCAGAAGTCGAAGAAGCGGCGAAAAAATGCGGCTGCCATGATTTCATTATGGGACTGGAAAACGGCTATGATACCGTTGTGGGCAGCTCCGGCGGACATCTTTCCGGCGGCGAACGGCAGCGCATTGCGATTGCAAGAGCGATGCTCAAAAATGCAGAGATCATCATTCTTGATGAAGCAACAGCTTATACCGACCCTGAAAATGAAGCGATCATTCAGCGCAGCGTTGCAAAACTGGTTGAGGGCAAAACGCTGATCGTCATTGCACACCGGCTCTCGACCGTCAAAAACGCAGACCGGCTATACGTCATCAAAGACGGCGTGATCGCAGAGCAGGGCACACATGATGAACTGCTTGCAGAAGGCGGTCTATACAGCACAATGTGGGCGGCACATATCTCGGCAAAGGACGGTGCAGAAAATGTTTAAGATCCTCAAAAACTTCTTTGCGTTCTGCAATGCAGAAGACAGAAAGCGCTTTTATGTTTCAATCGTTCTGAGTCTGTTTCAGGCGATGTTTGAAGCACTGAAAATTCCGGCGATTGCCTGCATGATCAGTGCGCTTCTGGAGAAAAACGTCACCGGCAAGACCTGCCTGACCTGTCTTGGCATCATGCTGGTGAGCATCATCGGATCGGGTGCATTCAAGGCAAAAGCGACCATGCTCCAGACCGAAGGCGGTTATCATACCTGCGCAAACAAGCGGATGCAGCTTGCAGAGCATCTGCGTTATCTGCCGATGGGCTATTACAATGAAAACAGTCTGGGACGCATCATGTCCGTCACAACGAATACCATGCAGAATCTCGAAAATGTCGCAACGCGCGTCGTGATGCTGGTCTGCTCCGGTCTGCTTGCAACAGCGGTGATTACCGTCATGCTGCTCGTCTTTGACCTGCGCATCGGTCTGATTCTCTGCGGCGGACTTGCAGTATTTTTCCTGATCAACAGCGGCATGATGAAAGCATCCGCAGCAATGGCAAAGCAGAAACTGGAAAAGGATTCTGCGCTGGTCGCAAAGGTCATTGAATATATTCAGGGCATCTTTGAGGTGCGCACATTCCGTCTGACCGGCAAGCGCAGCCGCGATCTCAATATTGCAATTGACGAAAACGAGCAGGCAAATTCCGCAATGGAGCTGAAACTGATCCCGTATATGACCATGCAGAGTTTCTGGCTGAAAGCGCTCGGCACGGTGATCGTGCTGGCATCGGTTCTGCTGCATATCGGCGGCAGCATGGATCTGCTCACAACGCTCATCATGATTATCAGCTCTTATCTGATCTATGCGCAGCTTGACAATGCCGGCAAATATTCCGCCCTGCTGCGCACGGTTGATGTCAGCGTGCGGCAGGCGCAGGAGATCCTCGCAACCCCGCAGATGGATATTTCCGGCAAGGAGCTGACACCGGCACATTGCAATATCAGCGCAGAAAATATCAGTTTTGCATATGAAAAGCGCAAGATCATTGACGGCGTATCGCTGGAGATCCCGGAACACACCACAACGGCGATCGTGGGGCCGTCCGGCGGCGGCAAAACAACGCTCACTTCCCTGCTCTCCCGCTTCTGGGATGTCGATGCAGGCAAAGTGATGCTGGACGGCAGAGATGTGCGCGAATACAGCATGGATGCGCTGATGAAGAATTACAGCTTTGTATTCCAGCGTGTTTATCTCTTTGCGGATACCATCGCAAACAATATCCGGTTCGGTCAGCCGGAAGCGCCGATGGAAAAGGTCATAGAAGCGGCAAAAAAAGCATGCTGCCACGATTTTATCATGCAGCTTCCGGAAGGATATGACACGGTGATCGGAGAAGGCGGCGCAAGTCTTTCCGGCGGTGAGAAGCAGCGCATTTCGATCGCCCGCGCGATCATGAAGGATGCACCGATCATCGTGCTGGACGAAGCGACTGCAAATGTCGATCCGGAAAACGAAGCGGATCTGATGCAGGCAATTGAAGCACTGACAAAGGAAAAAACGATCATCATGATCGCACACCGACTGAAAACAGTACGCCATGCCGATCAGATTCTCGTGATTGAAAACGGCAGAATTGCACAGCGCGGCACACATGAAACGCTGATGCAGGAAGAAGGCACATACCGCAATTTCGTTGACAGCAGACGATTGGCTGCCGCGTGGAGACTCTGAGCCTGACAGCCGCAGCACCCCAAGGGATACCCGTCCGGCACAAAAAAACTTTACAGGAATTTTACATTCGTTTACGCGCTTTTAACATTCACATCACTAAAATTTGATTTTCCGGTACTATAATATATGATGTGATAAAATGAAGAAAGCAGGATTAGAAAAAATGGGTATCTCCAATATCCTCGCACTGGCAGGCGGCATTGCGCTGTTCCTGTTCGGCATGCAATTGATGGGCGACGGCTTAAAGAAAGTCGCCGGCAACAAACTGGAACTTGTGCTTTGGAAACTCTCCGGCACCCCGATCAAAGGCGTTCTGCTCGGCACCGTGGTCACGGCAGTTGTGCAGTCCTCATCCGCGACCTCAGCAATGGTCGTCGGCTTCGTCAATTCCGGCATGATGACTGTTGCACAATCCATCCCCATCGTCATGGGTGCGAATATTGGTACAAGCATCACCGGATGGCTGCTGTGTATGTCCATGCTGGGCAAAAGCGGCGGATTGCTCAGTCTGCTCTCCACCGATACGATTTCCGCAGTAGTTGCTTTCATCGGCATCATCTGGATGATGTTCTCCAAAAAGGAAACAAAGAAGAATCTCGGCGGCATCATGCTTGGTTTCGCCGTGTTGATGTACGGCATGGCAGCCATGAGTGATGCGGTCAGCCCGCTGAAAGAGAACGAAGGCTTCCGCAATATGCTGACCATGTTCGATAATCCGCTGCTGGGCATTCTGGTCGGTATCGCAATCACCGCGCTGCTGCAAAGCAACTCTGCATCGGTCGGTATTTTGCAGGCAATTTCCGTGACCGGAGCTGTCAGTTATGCTGCGGCATTCCCGATGATTATGGGTATGGGCATCGGCGCATCCATCCCGGTGCTGCTGTCTGCGGTCGGCGCAAAGCGTGACGGCAAGCGCACCTCGCTGATCTATCTGCTCATCAATGTTTTCGGCGCAGTCATTTGCACCGTGTTGTTCTATGGCATCAATGCGGCAGTGCATTTCCCGTTTATGCAAAGCGAAACACCGATCGGCATGATCGGCATTGCGACCATGAACACCCTGTATCGTGTCGCAGCGATCATTCTGCTGATGCCGTTCATCAAATATCTGGAACGCATCACCGATCTGCTGCTGAAGCACTCCGCAGAAGAAGAAGAAAAGGGCGGGAAAAAGCACACCGAGACCGTTGCCCATCTGGAAGATCGCTTTCTGGATAACCCGGTGCTCGCACTGACACAGAGCAAAGAAACCATCCACCGCATGGCAAATATCACCTCAGAAAACCTGTTCCGTTCCTTCAGCCTGATTACGCATTATGACGAAGCAGAAGCGCAAAAGGTCATTGATGCGGAAGATCTGGTTGACCAATATGAAGACGTACTGGGCAGTTATCTGATAAAGGTAACGGGCTTGCTGCTGAATCACGAGCAAACACTGGAAACATCGCTTTATCTCCACACAGTCAGCGATTTCGAGCGCGTAAGCGATCACTCTGTCAACATTCAGGAAGTTGCACAGGAGATCTTCGAAAAGAATGTACAGTTCTCCGGTGATGCAAGAGATGAGCTGAAAGTATTGGATGCCGCCCTGCGCAAGATCGTCAGCATGACATTTGAAGCCTTCATCAATCACGATCTGGAGCTTGCATGTCGGGTGGAGCCGCTGGAAGAATGTATTGATATGCTTTGCCAGACAGCGAAGCTCAATCACGTTGCAAGACTGCAAACGCAGGTCTGCACATTACAGCAAGGCTTTGTATTCAATGATCTGATCGGCAATTTCGAGCGTGTTGCAGACCACTGTTCCAACATCGCGGTTGCGCTGCTGGAGCTTCAGGCAGATGCCTTTGATACGCATGCCTATTTGCAGGATATGCGCAGCCGGCAGAACGAATCCTTCCAGAAAATGGTACAGGAATACAGCGAAGAATTTGATTTCATGTCCTGATGACAAACAGACAAAAGCAAACCCCGAAGCGTTTTTTCACGAACGCTTCGGGGTTTTCATATTGCCGTATCCAATTAACACGGATAGGTTTGTTTCAGATATTCGATCAGCATTTCTGGGATATACTGATAATGGTGGGATTCATAGAGCTTATAGGTCATATCTGCACCGTGCGCTTCCAGACGCGCTTTCAGCTTCGCAACACCTTCCAGCGTTGTATCATCGCCCTCACGATACCTGTCGGCATAATCGGGATCCTCCAGCGAACCGGCACAGAGGAACACCGTTTTGTTCAGTGTTTCGTTTCTGTCAAAATAGCCGTAATCATTCAGATAAATGTCATTGCTGATGCCTTCCGTTTCATTATTATGATTCAGTCCCCAGAATGCAGGACTGCCGATGATATAGCGACCGAACGGCTGATTCTCATACTGATCCGAATTGAACAGCGCATTATGCGTGAACACACCGCCGTCCGAATGACCATACA
>DMBA01000327.1:7578-12522 GCA_003446315.1 Ruminococcus sp.
ATAAAATCCAGCAGCAGCGTGCGGTTGATGACCAGATCCTCATAGCGCGTCCACTGATCGGGGTCTGTGAAATCATAGCTGTAATACAGGCTGACAAGGATCACAGGTGCAGCCTCGCCGTTTTCCATACATTTGCGCAGCGCCGGACAGTTGCCGAAGCGCCAGATGCCGTCTGTCAGGAAGAAAACGGGATAGGTCTTATCCTTGTCATAATCGGGCGGAAGCGTCACATGAACGATAAACGACTTGCCAAGCTCATCGTCAAAAATATGGATCTCATCAACGGAATCCTTGATCTCCGCAACCGCATCACGGTCAAATTCCCAGTCGCTTCTGTAATCATGCAGGACGGTTTCCATCGAAAGGGATGAATTTCTTGTATCGACCGAACCTTCCGGCAGTGTCTCATAATCACCGTTTCGCAGCGCGTCATATGCGATCTTCACCCGCATCGTGAGCAGTTCAGTTTCTTCGTCGGTATATCCCCACTCCACATACCTCTCCCGCACATATTCCAGATAGTCTTCAAACGTATCAAAAGACAGCTTTTCTTTTTTCTGTTCGCCGTTTTCGTCGGATACCGTCGTCGTAAATGAGAACGGAATGCCGTCAGCAAAATCATCTTCATAAGGGATCAGGAACTCCGTAAGATACCCGTCCACCAGAACAAAGCCCGGCGAGCGATATGGCTCTCCGGTTTCCTCCGCTTTCTGAATACGCCGCATAGCGCGGTTATATTCGCCTTCGGTGAACTCATCGGGATTTTCTTCCATATATTTGCGCCATTGCGCAGTATCACTGGTAAAAAACTCAATACTGACTTTGTGTTCCGCATCCGGGTCAGCACTTGGTATTTTATATTCATCCAGCAAAGTGAGCGCGTGCCGATCGACCCATCGCAGCTCATTTTCCGACATTTTATTTGTGAGCTTTGTGGGCGACAGTGCCTGCATCTGTACCGGTTCAGCGGTATTGTATTCAGTCTGCGCCGTGGTGAGACTGCTTTCCGAAAGCGAAGAACTATCCTGTTTCCCGCCGCATGCAGACATGGATAAAGTCATTACAAGGGTCAAAAGAAGAATCGTTGTTTTTTTCATTATCATGTGCCTTTCTGTTTGAATATTGTTCACGATCCACTGATTGAATCCAGCACTTTTCACATCCGCGAAGCGGATTCCTTTTTATAATAAACGCTCTGTTTCAGCCGCTGCTATAAAAAAACCGTAGTATTTCCGACTGCACATCAGAAATACTACGGCGCGGAAACGATGCAAAACGTATGGTTTCCTGTTTCCGGATCATCAGTCATCCGTTGCAGCAGCGCCTGCTTTGAGCGTGCCGTGCGAAAGCGCTTTCAGATAAGCATTGATGAAACTATCGAGATCGCCGTCCATGACCGCCTGCACATTGCCGTTTTCACAGCCTGTGCGGTGATCCTTGACCAGCGTATAGGGCATAAAGACATAGGAACGGATCTGGCTGCCCCACTCGATCTTGAGCTGATCGCCCTTGATATCGGAGATTTTTTCGAGATGTTCGCGCTCTTTGATCTCCACGAGCTTTGCACGCAGCATCTTCATACAGTAATCCTTATTCTGGAACTGGCTTCGCTGGGTCTGGCAGGAAACAACGATACCGGTCGGGAGATGCTTCAAGCGAACAGCCGAGCTTGTTTTGTTGATATGCTGACCGCCGGCACCGCTGGAACGGTAGACCTGCATTTCAATATCTTCGGGTCTGATCTCGACCTCAACATCATCGGAAAGCTCCGGCATGACTTCCACCGCAGCAAAAGAGGTATGCCGTCTGCCGGAAGAATCGAACGGAGACACACGCACCAGACGGTGCACACCTGCTTCGGACTTCAGGAAGCCGTAAGCATTTTCGCCCTGCACCATAAAGGAAGCGGACTTGATGCCGGCTTCATCGCCGTCCAGCCAGTCAAGCAGGTCGACCTTAAAGCCGTGGCTTTCGGCATATTTATTATACATCCGGTACAGCATCTGCGACCAATCCTGTGCTTCCGTACCGCCTGCGCCGGCATGCAGGGTCAAAATGGCATTGGAGTTGTCATATTCGCCGGTCAGGAGCGATTTGAGCTTCTCCGCAGCGAGTTGCTCCTTGAATGCTTCGGCATCGGCCATAATTTCCTCATTGGAAGAATCGTCGCCTTCTTCAAGGGAAAGATCAATCAATTCAATTGTATCTTCCAGCAGTGACTGCAAGCGCTCAAAATTCTCAATTTTGCGCTCCAGCGTATTACAGCGCTGGGTAATTTTCTGTGCTTTCTCGTGGTCATCCCAAAATCCGTCGTACTCCATTTGAATGCGCAGATCGCCAAGATCCGCTTTTGCGCGTTCAATTTGCAGCACCTCGCCAAGCTCCTTGACTTCCGGTCTTGCATTGACCAGCTCGTTGCGAATATCATCCAGTAAAATCATAGATCGAATCCTTTCTCATCGGGTTCCATTGCATACATCTATATTGTAACGGATTTCGGCGATTTTGTCAACCGATGATTTGAAAATCCCGCAATTGACGGGCAAGCCGCGCAATGGGCAGCCCGACAACATTGAAATAATCACCGTGGATGCCTGCAACGAGCAGCGCACCCTGACCCTGAATGCCATAGGAACCGGCTTTATCGTAGGGTTCATCGGAAGCGGCATAGCGTTCCACATCCGCATCCGTCAGCGGATAGAACTGCACCTGAGTCTCATCGGAAAAGCTGGCAGTATGTCCGTCCCAGAAGATGGCAACGCCGGTAATCACGGAATGTTTTCTGCCGGAGAGGGCGCGCAGCATACGTTTGCAGTCTTCCTGACCGGCAGGTTTTCCGAGGATCTCGCCGTCCAGAATGACCGTTGTATCAGCGCCGATCACGACCGCATCGGGGTGCTCTTTTGCGACTGCCGCAGCCTTGCGTACAGCGAGCAATTCGGCAGCAGAATCTGCCGGGATCCCGTCCGGCAGCGTTTCATCGCATTCCGAAACGATCACCTCAAAAGGAACCTGCAATTTTTCGAGCAATTCCTTTCTGCGCGGCGATCCGGATGCAAGAATCAGTTTCATATTATTCTCCTTCTCAAACAAAGACCGCACATCGAGCACGATCAGGCGTATTCAGCGGATTATTCGTCATCGTCCCGCAAATTATGGTGCACATTCTCGATTGCTTCCGAAGAAATGGTCACGCTGTGATCGGCAGCAGCCGCGAGATCTGCCGACTGATGATTCCGGAACACGAGTTTCAGGAGGATCGGGCAGAGGATAGAGCTTGTGATAATGAGGAAGATGGTAGCGACCAGCGGATCAATACCGCCCTGCGGCGCGATCAGCACCTGACCGGTTGCATAGACCGCCAGCGCAACTTCGCCGCGTGCGATCATACCGAAACCGGCAGCGAGCGATTCTTTTTTATCATAGCCGAAGCATTTTGCAGCGGCACCGCAGCCAACGATCTTACCGATCACACCTGCGGCAACGAAAGCGAGCACGAACCACATGCTGGACCAGACAAAGCCGCTGAAATCGGCGCTGATGCCGATAAAAGCGAAGAACATGGGGGTAAAGAACATATAGCCGCTGACGATGACCTTTCTGTCAACGAACTGGCTGTCGCCGAGGCCGCTGAGCATCAGACCCGCCATATAAGCGCCGGTGATGGCAGCGATTCCGAACAGTTTCTCAGCGCAATAAGCAAAGAAGAAACAGGCGGCAAAGGCAAAAATACTGGTTCTGCGCTTGTGGGGATAGATCTTGACGAGCAGTCGGAACAGCCGCCGCATGCCGTACCCGATGACGATGGTAAAGACGAAGAAGCCGACGACATGCAGCAGCGTGGTCATAATATCGCCTTCCCCGCCCAAACCGGTGATGATACTCAGCGCAATAATGCCGATGACATCATCAATAATAGCAGCGCTGAGCACAGTAGTACCGATCTTGGTTTTGAGTTTTCCGAGTTCCCGCAGTGTTTCAACGGTAATGCCGACGCTGGTTGCAGAGAGAATACAGCCCACAAACAGGGCATTCATCAGCAGCGTATGATCTTTCGCCTGATGCAGACCGCCCATGAAAAGGAGCGAAACCAGCGTACCCAGCGCGATCGGCACCAATACGCCTGCAAGCGCAATACAGGTAGCCGCCGCGCCGCTGCGTTTCATTTCCCGGAAATCGGTTTCCAGTCCGCTTGAGAACAGGATAAACACAACGCCGATCTGCGAAAAGCTCTTGAGCACATTCATTTCAGCGTCTGTCGGATGGATCAGACCGGGAAAGCCGGTTCCGGCAAACAGCGCCGGGCCGATCAGCAAACCGGCAAGGATCATACCGACGACCTGCGGCAAGCCGAGTTTTCGTGTCAGCATGCCGAGTGCCTTGGTTGCGGCGAGAATAATGCCGCAATCCAGCAAGATGTTCATAACATCGAATTCCATTTTGTCACTCCCGATTGAATCAAAAAGCCGCAAAACCCGTAATTTTTCGCGGCAAAACGAAGCAGCGCACCTGCCGGCAGCGCAATATTTTTCGTACTATGCAATTTGATACAGAACACATAACACACCAAAAGCAGGACATCCCGTGTCCTGCTTCGGTGAATGATATCGTGCTGAATTATTCGTAAAGCGGATACTTTTTGCAGATCTCGCTTACGCCCTCACGGATCTCGTCAGCCTTTGTCTCGAACTGTGTTGCAGTCAGATACATAAACTCAGCGATCTTTTCCATATCCTCGGTGACCAGACCGCGGCTTGTCACAGCGGGTGTACCGACGCGGATACCGCTGGTGACCATCGGCTTCTCCGGATCATTCGGGATTGCATTCTTATTGACGGTGATGAAGACCTCATCCAGACGGTGCTCCATTTCCTTACCGGTGATATGAACCGGGCGAAGATCGACGAGCATGAGGTGGTTATCGGTGCCGCCGGAAACGAGATC
>DMBA01000087.1 GCA_003446315.1 Ruminococcus sp.
CTTAAGTTGTTGGCATTGCTCCCCTTTCCGCTGTTCAGACCGGCTTGTTTTCGCACCGAAAAACGACGAAAAATCGCAAAGAACCGCCGTTTTCCGCAAAATCTGTACAAAAGACGGCAGAACGAACAATTTCTGCGAAAATCTGCCGGTTTGTTTCATATACTGTCAGATCGCCCCTGTTTTCCCGCTTTTTTCCGTTTTTCCCGAAAAAATTTTTTGCCGTATGTTTCCCCTGAATCCGTAAAAAAACGACTCAGGACTGCCGGAAATCCGGAAAATCACTTGACAGAACAGCCCTTCTTGGTGTAAAATATAAGAGTATATTTATAAGAAAGGCAGGAATCAGTTTATGGGTCTTACCATGACAGAAAAAATCCTCTCCGCACATCTTGTTGAAGGCGAACTGGTTCGCGGTACGGAAATCGGTATCCGCATCGACCAGACCCTGACACAGGACGCAACCGGCACGATGGCTTATCTCGAATTTGAGGCAATGGGTGTGCCGCGTGTCCGCACGGAGCGCTCGGTCGCTTATATCGACCATAATACTCTTCAGAACGGCTTCGAAAATGCCGATGACCACCGCTTCATCGGAAGCTGTGCAAAAAAGCACGGTCTTTATTTCTCCCGTCCCGGCAACGGTATCTGCCATCAGGTGCATCTGGAACGCTTCGGCATCCCCGGCAAGACCCTGATCGGCTCTGACTCCCACACCCCGACCGGCGGCGGTCTCGGTATGCTGGCAATCGGCGCGGGCGGTCTGGATGTTGCTGTTGCAATGGGCGGCGGCGCTTACTACATCACTTGCCCGAAGGTCGTCAATGTCAAGCTCTCCGGCAAGCTCAGCCCGTGGGTCGCTGCAAAGGATGTCATCCTTGAAGTGCTCCGCAGAATGTCCGTAAAGGGCGGTGTCGGCAAGGTCATCGAGTATACCGGCGAAGGCGTGAAAACACTCACCGTTCCGGAACGTGCAACCATCACCAACATGGGCGCTGAACTCGGTGCTACTACTTCTATTTTCCCGTCTGATGAAATGACAAAGGCATTCCTGAAGGCACAGCAGCGTGAAGAAGTCTGGATCCCGCTTTGTGCAGACGAAGATGCCGTCTATGATGAGGTCATTGAGATTGACCTCTCCAAGCTCGAACCG
The DNA here is from genome assembly GCA_003446315.1 of Ruminococcus sp. Taxonomy (GTDB): domain Bacteria; phylum Bacillota; class Clostridia; order Oscillospirales; family Ruminococcaceae; genus Firm-04. Next base: position 1,151 of record DMBA01000087.1, read on the forward strand.
CTGGCAGCATGTCCGCATTCTCCGGACAATGTCAAGTCTATGTCTGAGATCGGCAAGCTCAAGATCGACCAGGTCTGCATCGGTTCCTGCACCAACTCCTCTCTGCTCGATATGATGAAGGTCGCTTACATCCTCAAGGGCAAGACCGTTCATCCGGATGTTTCTCTTTCCATCGCACCCGGCTCCAAGCAGGTGCTCAATATGATCGCTGCAAACGGCGCACTCGGCGATATGATCGACGCAGGTGCCCGTATCCTTGAATCGGCATGCGGCCCGTGCATCGGTATGGGTCAGTCCCCGAATTCCGGCGGTATCTCCCTCAGAACCTTTAACCGGAACTTCGAAGGCCGTTCCGGTACAAAGGACGGTCAGATCTACCTCGTTTCTCCGGAAACGGCTGCCGCTTCTGCACTCACCGGCTATCTCACCGACCCGCGTACCCTCGGCGATATGCCTGAATTCAAGCTGCCGGCTGTCTTCACCGTCAACGACAATATGGTCACACTGCCGGCTGAGGAAAAGGATATGGATTCCGTTGAGATCAAGCTCGGCCCGAACATCAAGCCCTATCCGGAAACCCACCCGCTGCTCGAAACCATCGACGCGCCGGTTTCCCTCAAGGTCGGCGATAACATCACCACTGACCATATCATGCCGGCAGGCGCAAAGATCCTGCCGCTGCGCTCCAATATTCCGAAGATCTCCGAACACTGCTTCGCGGTCTGCGATGAGGAATTCCCCAAGCGTGCAAAAGCACTCGGTCAGAGCATCATCGTCGGCGGCACAAACTACGGTCAGGGTTCTTCCCGTGAGCACGCTGCGCTTGCGCCGCTTTATCTCGGTGTCAAGGCTGTCCTCGTGAAGTCCTTTGCCCGTATCCACCGTGCAAACCTCATCAACGCAGGTATTCTCCCGCTGACTTTCGTCAACGAAGCAGACTATGACAAGATCGCACAGGGCGATCAGCTCGTGCTCGCCGGTGTCCGCAAAGCCGTTGAGGACGGCAAGACGGAACTCACCGTCGTCAACAAAACAAACGGCGCTGAGATTCCCGTTCTCTGTGAACTCACCGGCAGAACCAAGGATATCATGCTCGCAGGCGGTCTGCTCGACTATACCAGAGAAGCCCTCAAAGGCTGATCTTCCCCGCTTTCGATTCTGCGATCGCGGTACCGGTCAGGCAGCATTCTTACTGCGGATGCCCGCGCCTGACCGATCCCGCAGCTCCCGCATCCCCCATTATTTCCTAGGAGGTATTCACCAATGGACAAGATCCAAATGACAACCCCACTCGTCGAGATGGACGGTGACGAAATGACGAGAATCCTTTGGCAGTGGATCAAGGATATTCTCATTACCCCTTACGTTGACCTCAAATCCGAATACTATGACCTCGGTCTGAAAAAACGCGAGGAAACAAAAGATCAGATCACCGTTGACAGCGCAAATGCTACCCTGAAATACGGCGTTGCCGTCAAGTGCGCTACCATTACACCGAATGCTGCCCGCGTTGAGGAATATAACCTCTCCGAAATGTGGAAGTCCCCCAACGGCACCATCCGTGCCATCCTCGACGGTACTGTTTTCCGTACCCCGATCCTCGTCAAGGGTATCACCCCCTATATCCCGACCTGGACAAAGCCCATCACCATTGCCCGTCATGCTTACGGCGATGTCTATAAGAACACCGAAATGCAGGTGAAGGGCGGCGGCAAGGCAGAGCTCGTCTGGACCGATAAGGACGGCAATGAGACACGCCAGCTCATCCATGAGTTCACCGGCGACGGCATCATTCAGGGTCTCCATAACCGCGATGACTCGATCGCAGGTTTCGCAAGATCCTGCTTCAATTATGCACTCGACCTCAAACAGGATCTCTGGTTTGCTACAAAGGATACCATTTCTAAAAAGTATGACCACAGATTCAAGGATATCTTCGCTGAGATCTTCGAGAACGAATATAAGGAGAAATTTGAGGCTGCCGGCATCGAATACTTCTATACCCTCATCGACGATGCGGTTGCCCGCGTTATCCGTTCCAACGGCGGCTATATCTGGGCTTGCAAGAACTACGACGGCGATGTGATGTCCGATATGGTTTCCACAGCTTACGGCTCGCTCGCTATGATGACTTCTGTCCTCGTTTCTCCCAGCGGCGTTTATGAATATGAGGCTGCTCACGGCACCGTTCAGCGCCACTACTATAAGCACCTCAAGGGTGAGGAAACCTCTACCAACTCGGTCGCTACGATCTTTGCATGGTCCGGTGCGCTCCGCAAGCGCGGCGAACTCGACAATATCCCCGCTTTGATGGATTATGCCGATAAGCTCGAAGAAGCGACCATCCAGACCATCGAAGACGGCATCATGACAGGCGACCTCTATCTGCTCTCCTCGCTCGAAAATAAGCAGAAGGTCAACTCGAAGACATTCCTGGAAGAAATCGGCAAACGTCTCGCGGCTAAGCTCCAATAAGGAGGCGGCAGACAATGTCCAAACAGGAGATCTCCCCTTCTGTCATCCGGCGGCTCCCGCGCTATCACCGCTTTCTCGGTGAACTCGCTGAAAAAGGTACCGTCCGGATCTCTTCCAAAGAGCTTTCCAGACAAATGGGTATGACTGCTTCTCAGATCAGGCAGGACCTCAATTGCTTCGGCGGTTTCGGTCAGCAGGGCTATGGCTATAATGTCCGCGCCCTGCGGGATGAGATCGGACAGATCCTCGGCGTTTCTGCCCATCGCCGCTGTATCCTGATCGGACTCGGCAACCTCGGACGCGCCATTGCAAGCCATGTCAGCTTTCCGCAGTGCGGCTGCGAATTGATCGGTCTGTTTGACTCCAATCCGTTCGTCGCCGGCAGAGATATCGAAGGAATGCCCGTGCATCATGCCGATACGCTCCCCGGTTTCTGCCATCAGGAACATCCGGAGCTTGCAATCCTCTGTGTGCCCGAACATGCTGTTTCGGAACTTGCACAAAAGCTCGTGACGCTCGGTGTCCGTGCGTTCTGGAATTTCAGTCACGGCGATCTCCACTTCGAAGACCCCGCGATCCTGGTCGAAAATGTCCATTTGGCTGACAGTCTGCTCACCCTGACCTATGGGCTGGGACATGATGGTTCAGATGATCCCGCAGATCATGCGGTTTCTGATAACGGCAATACCACTACCCAATCATAAAACAGAAAGGATTTGAGTTATGCGTATCAAAAAAATTCTGGCTGCTGCCGGTGCGCTCAGCATGACAGCTTCCACCCTGCTCGGCACAGCCGCTTTCCACGTTTCGGCTGCCGACCAGACACTGAAATTTGATATTCGCTCCGGCGAATCAAATGACATCACCATCTCTGCGGAAGATATCGCTGCCGGCGATTATACCGTTCCGGTCAATATCTATATCCCGGAGAACCCCGGTGTCAACGGCATTCAGCTCAAAATGCAGATCAATGACGGTCAGGTCGCTGAGGACGGCTCGTTCGGCAACTATGGACTGTATTTCTCCGATGCTGCACTCGCTTCTCCCTGCTGCTTCGATACTTCCAATGCAGATCCTGCTTTCCCCAACAGCTTTACCACACCTTCTAAAATGAACCTCACCTGGACCACCGGTCTGGATAAGGTCAATGCAGATGCTTCTGCCGAAGAAGGTACCAGCGCATGGGATTCCAGCGTTTCATGGGCTTATGATGCGGCTTTTATGACTGCAAACCTCGTTGTACCCCAGAATACGCCCGCCGGCGATTATACGCTCGATATCCGCAAGGAACAGTTCGTGAATGCACTGAGCAGCGACAGCGGTACGCCGCGCTACGGCAAGTCTGTCTGCACTTCCTATAACCAGACTTCCGATGTCGCATTCGAATCCGTTCCGCTGACCGTTCATGTCGCTGCTGCCGATGATAACAACTGGCAGGATTCCTATGAGATCGAAGGTGCCGGTCATTACCTCATCGCAGGCGATATCTGCGGCGCTCCCGGCGAAACTGTCCATGTTCCGATCTATGTCTTCAACGACACCGGTACAGCCGGCATGCAGCTCTTCTTCAAGTACGATCAGAAGCTCAAAATGACAGGCTTTACCGATCCGATGGACAACTATGCTTACCTGATCGAACCGCAGGGCACACCGGAAGTCTTCCCGGCTTCCTTTACCTTCGCAACTTCTGAGAACCTTCTGCCCGAAAACGGAAACGGCAGCATCCTGACCTACCTCGATTTCGTCATTCCGGAAAATGCGGAAGACGGCACGGTTTATGATGTCGGTTTCTATACCGCAGGAAGCCCCTATAATATCAAGATCATTGACCGCCTGACCACAAAGCTGAATGTCGCGCTCTATGACGGTTCTATCACCGTTCTCTCCGACAACAGCACTGCACTGAACCGCACTTCCCTCAACTTCACAGAAGCAGGCGAAACCGCAAACCTGACCCTGTTCAATGCGCCCGGTTCCGTTACATGGTCATCTTCCGATGAAACCGTCGCAAAGGTCGATCAGAACGGTTTTGTGACCGCTGTCGGCAACGGTAATGCTACCATCACCGCTTCCAATAACGGCAACGAATATACATGCAGTGTCAGCGTCGGCTGCCTGTTCGGTGACGTTGATATGAACGGCGATGTCTCCAGCAGCGATGCACAGCTCACCCTGATGCACTTCCTCGAAGTCATGAACGGCAATGAGGGTCTGCTCACCGATGCACAGATCGCAATCGCTGATGTTGACGGCGACGGCTCTATCTCGGCTTATGATGCACAGTGCATCCTCAGCTACTTCCTTGAGTATACCGTCAGCGCAAACACTGAGATTACCTGGTACGAGATCACCCAGAATCCGAACGCCCCCGGCGCTCCGTGATCTTCGTGATATCGTTATCAAAAATATATGCAAGAAGGCTGCACAGCTTCTATGGTTGTGCAGCCCCTGCTTGTAGATAAAGTTCGCTGTTCTGATTTAGAATCACACAAGAGAGGTAAAAAGATTGATAATGGGGGAAGCAGCCCTACGGGGTACTTCCCCCAAATCCCTATCTTCCCCTTGATAAAACGATAAAGGAGTTTCGCACTCTGCGGAGTGCGACTTAG
>DMBA01000189.1 GCA_003446315.1 Ruminococcus sp.
GTATGTCAAGTCATTGCGTTTTTCGCCATAATATGATATAATATCTGCATCTTAAACTGAGGTGATTTCTTATGGATGAACAGTTTTCCCGCACAACGCTGCTGTTCGGTGAAGAACGCATGCAGCATATCCGGAACTGCCGCGTCGCGGTGTTCGGCATCGGCGGTGTCGGCGGTTATGTCGTGGAAGCACTCGCCCGCACCGGCATCGGTACGCTCGATCTCATCGACAATGACACGGTTTGCCGCAGCAATCTCAATCGGCAGATCATTGCACTGCACAGCACACTCGATCAATATAAAGTGGATGCAGCAAAAGCGCGTATTCACGATATTTGTCCGGATACGGTCGTGCATGCGCACCGCTGCTTCTTTTTGCCCGAAACTGCCGGTCAGTTCGATTTTTCACAATATGACTATGTGGTGGATGCCATCGACACGGTAAAAGGCAAAATCGAGATTATTTTGCGTGCACAGGCTGCCGGTACACCCGTCATTTCCTGCATGGGTGCCGGCAATAAGCTCGATCCTTCCATGCTCCGGCTCGCGGACATCTATCAGACCAATGTCTGCCCGCTTGCCAGAGTCATGCGCTATGAGCTGCGCAAACGCGGTGTCAAAAAGCTGAAGGTCGTTTATTCCGAAGAACCGCCTGCTGTGCCTGCCATCGCCGATCCGGACGGAAAACGCCGCAATATCCCGGCTTCCAATGCGTTTGTTCCCGCTGCTGCCGGTCTGCTCCTTGCAAGCGCCGTCATTCGGGATCTCGCAGATCAGACCGCGTAAACGGTCAATCCCGCTTTTGCAGGTAGTTCACTGCCATATCCGCAAGCAGCTCCAGTTCTGCCCGTCCGTTGGTAAAATCATCAGAGGGCAGCAGCTCGCCGCACAGCATCTTTTTGCTCAGCTCCAACATGGAATGTCCGCAGGTCAGGTAAAACAGTTTGAAGTCAATATCGCCACGGATGGAGCCATCCTGCACGCCTGCACGAAATGCATCTTCCATATACGGATAAAAATTGATGATGGACTGCTCATATTCATACAGCACGGACTTTGGAACTTCATCCCGTGCCAGCATCAGATCAAATTCGCCTACCAGCTTCATAAAATCACGGTGCGTATCAAACAGCACCAGATACATTTTCATCAGGTCGGCGATGCGCTTCAAGCCGTTTTGCGATAAGAAAACTTCTGTCTCAAAAACATGGTCATACATGCCTTTGATCTTCTTCCAGAGATATGTCATTGCTGCGATCGTGATTGCGGTTTTGGTACCGAAATAGCGGTAAAGGGTTGCGACACCGACACCGCAGGCATCGGCGATATCTGTCATCTTCACAGCCTCTATTCCTTGTTTCAGAAACATATCTGCGCTGATTTCCACTGCACGCTGTGCCCGCTTCGATTTCAGGCTATCATGCGTATTCTGATTTTCCACTTGACAAACCTCCCATTTTTTGATATATAGTCTATCAAATTTGATAGCTTAGCTATCATACTATAATGATAGTCTAACATATTATTCTCCTTTTGTCAAGCATGCGAACACCTATGAATTCTAAATTTTTTTACACGAATTTGGTTACAAATAACCCGCACCGGCATAATGACCGATGCGGGTTTTCGTTCTTTTATTGATTCCAGCCTTCCAGTTCTTTATAAAGCCCCAGATACAGCTCTGCGGAAGATGCCCAGCTAAAGTCCGCTTCCATTGCCTGCTTCTGGATCTGCTTCCAGAACGGCTTGTTTTCATATGCGCCCTTTGCACGCAGGCATGCGCCCAGCATATCATGTGCATTGTAGGTCTTGAAGGTGAAGCCGGTGCCGTTTTCACCGCCTGCATCCTTCACGGAATCACGCAGTCCGCCCGTTTCACGCACAATCGGCATGGTGCCGTAACGCATTGCATACATCTGCGCCAAGCCGCAGGGCTCACTCTGCGAGGGCATCAGGAACATATCGCAGCCGGCATAGATCCGGCGGGAACGCTGCGGATAAAATCCGATCGTCACGCTGACTGCCTGCGGATAACGCCATGCCATCTCCTTGAAGAAATCCTCGTAAACACGCTCGCCGCTGCCCAGCACTGCGAAATGGAAGCCTTCGTGGATCATCTCCTCAAAGACATACCGGATCAGATCAATGCCCTTATGTGCGACAAACCGCGTGCAAATACCGATCAGCGGCTGGTCGTCTTCCGGCAAACCAAGTTCCTTCTGCAACGCACGCTTGCATGCCAGCTTTCCTTCCATATGTCCGATGCTGTAATGCTGATACGGCTCTGTGAGATTTTCGTCCGTTTCCGGATTATAGCTTTCCACATCTATGCCGTTCAGGAAGCCCGTCAGCTTATACTGCTTATTCGTCAGTGCCCGATCCAGACCGTGCGAATACCACGGATCCAAGATCTCCCATGCATAACTCGGCGAAACCGTGGTGATCTTATCCGCCGTTTCGATCGCGCCCTTCATCATATTCACATTGCCGTCATACTCCAGCAGATTTGCATGATACATCGGGATGCCCATGACTTCATTCAGCACTTCTTTGCCGTATTTGCCCTGATATGCAATATTGTGGATCGTAAACACGGTGTGGATATTATCAAAGCCTTCCTGATACTTATAGAAGATCTGATAATAAACCGGTGTCAGCGCGGTCTGCCAGTCGTTGCAGTTGATGACAGCCGGCTTCCAGTCGATCACGCGCAGCATTTCCAGAATCGCACGGCTGAAAAATACAAACCGTTCGCAATCATCATAAAAGCCGTAAATGCCGTCACGCTTGAAATAATATTCATTGTCGATGAAATAATAGGTCACGCCCTGCTGTACGGCGGAGAAAATGCCGCAATATTGCTTTCTCCACGCAACATCGACTGTGATCGAAGTGATAAAGGTCATATCCTTCCGCATTTCATCGCTGATCGCCTGATACAGCGGGATCACGACACGGCAATCATGCCCTTTGGCATTGAGTGCAAGCGGAAGTGCGCCCGCTACATCTGCCAGTCCGCCGGACGCAACATACGGTCTTGCTTCACTTGCTGCATATAAAATGTTCATATCTTCCTCCTGTTTTCTTGGGATCGGATGCATGAAAACGGAAACAGATCAGATTTCTGCGCCCTTTCCGATATAAAGCGGATAGCCGACAGAGCCTGTCAGTTGTCTTTCATCTGCGATCACAACATTCTTATCCGTAATCACATTGCGGATCGCACAGCGTTCGCCGATAACACCCGCCTGCGTAATAATGCTGTTCTGGATGACAGAGCCTTTTCCGATCTTGACACCGCGGAACAAGACGCAGTTTTCCACCTTGCCCTCGATGATGCAGCCGTCTGCGATCAGGGAGTTTTTAATATGCGATTCCAGACCGAAATGTACCGGTGCATTATCCTTGGTTTTGGTCAGGATCGGTGCATTTTTGTTAAACAGTGCATTGCGCTTTGCGGTATCCAGCAATTCCAGATTCGCTGCAAAATAAGATGCCAGCGAGTCGATCTTTGCGTAATAGCCGGTGTGCTCATA
>DMBA01000293.1 GCA_003446315.1 Ruminococcus sp.
TGCTTCAGCACCATGATCGTGCTGCCCATGATGACACAGATCAGCATTGTGTGCGAGGACGGAAATGATGCCTCTGCTTCTGTCGCATCCGGCATGATGATCGGACGGCAGTTCACCACGATCACTTCAAACAGCACATATAATGCGCCAAGAACGACATATAACCCGCCGAGCGCATATATATCCCGATCCACTTTCAGCAGACTGCGCCGCCGGATCAACTGAATGCCGCCGATCGCCGCAAATACCAGCGCAACCAGAATCGCTGCAATACCCAGCGCTTCTGTCAGACTGTAAAGCGCCAGATGATCGTGGAATGCATCGAAAAATGCCTGATTCAAATGGGAAAAGCCCACTTCGGTCTGACTGCTGCCTGCCGGCGCTACATCCACCGTTTTGAGCAAAATAATATAAAGCACAAACAAGCCGCCGAGTATTCCGCCGGTCATGAGCTTTGTTTTTGATTTCATTGCGAACAGCCTCACTTTCTGTTATGCTGTGATAATTGTTTTGTATGCATTACCGTGCTTCTTGCAATTGTTTCAGGAGCGTTTGTGCTGAAATGCCGGGATTGCGTTTCCGTAAATCAAACAGCCACTTCGTCAGCAGTGCGACCATCATCCAGAAATAAGGATCGCCCCAGAATGTATTGGAAAGGGCAAGTCTCGCTCCGACGGATGCAACGACCATCATTGCACCGCGATAACGCGCATCCTTTTCCTCGAAAATCGCTTTTGCGATCAGGAACACCAAGCCGCCGAGAAACAGTGTGCCGAGGATCACGCCGAAATCTGCCCACATCTCGTATACGATGCTGTGGGAATAACCCCAGTTGAATTTCGGCCCGATGAATTGCCGGTCGCCGAATGCGCCGTAACCGGTCAGCGGTTTTTCTTTGATATGGGTCAGGATCAGTTTATGGATATCGCTTCTGCCGTTATCATCCATCGCCTCGCCTTCTGCCAGCATGGTGATCGTGCGGGAAGTGATATGGAATTTATCCGCCAGAATCACGATGAGCTTAATCAAATAGTTCATACTCAGCAGTGCAACGCCGCCTGCCGCACTCACGGCAAAGAAATTCCGGATCCGTTCCTTTTTATTCCATTTTGCATCCACAAGGAACAGCAGGGCGAATGCAAACAGACAAACCAGCGAACCGCGGGAGCCGGAATCCAGTATCAAAATGCCGCATAACGCAGACATCAGCAGCATCCAGCGCTTCTTCTCAAATGTATATGTCACAAACACGACCAGCAGTACAAATGCCATCGCATAACCGAAATCCAGTGAATACGGTCTTCTTGCCATTGCACCGCTGCTGTCAACGAAATCCCAGTATCCGGCTCGTTTTGCCTGCACCCACAGATACATCTGATATAAAAATGTTCCGGCGGCTGCAAACTGAAAATTCCGCCAGAGCCTTTTGACATCTCCGGAAATCTCGATCATGAAAAAACCCCAGATCGCGCCGCGGATCGGGCTGAAAATCGAATCACTGATGCCGAACGCATCCCGCGTCAGCCAATGCTCATATTCCGGATGCATCAGATATGTGATGCCGAAAAAGCCCGCACAGGCGATCAGAAACCAATGGAAATATTTCCACGGGATCTTTCCGGAGATCAGAATATACAGCAAGATCGGGGTATAGATGATAAAGCCGGTCAATATTTCCTGCGCTTCCTTATGCCCCACCATGCTCAGCACCTTGGCGATGACAAGTCGCAGCGGTGCATTGCAAAGCCACAGGATCACGGAAAAGTCAAGCAGCAATGTCTTTGGGAAAACGAGATTGCCGTCCCGATCCAATCGGAACAGCCCGAGATCGGGACGATGCAGCGTCCATGATAGCTTCATTTTTCACCGAACCTTTGCAGCCAGAGTCACCTGACAGTCATACAGCCGGAAGCATTTCTGTCCCGGCTGCTGCATTCTTGATATTCTTTATACGGTCAGCAGATCTCTGTTGCCGTACATTTTTTCATAATAGTTCTGGTATTCGCCGGAGATGATCTCCTCCCACCATTCACGGTGTGTCAGATACCAGTTGATGGTTTTCTCGATGCCGTCTGCAAATTTGGTTTCCGGCAGCCAGCCCAGCTCATTATGGATCTTTGTCGGGTCGATCGCATAGCGCATATCGTGCCCTTTTCTGTCTGCAACGTGGGTAATCAGCGATTCCGGTTTGCCGAGTTTCTGGCAGATCAGCTTCACAATGTCGATATTGCGCATCTCATTGTGTCCGCCGACGTTATATACCTCGCCGACTCTGCCCTTGTGAATAATCAGGTCGATCGCACGGCAATGGTCTTCCACATAGAGCCAGTCCCGCACATTCAAGCCTTCGCCGTAAACCGGAAGCGGCTTATCGGCAAGTGCATTGGCGATCATCAGCGGGATGAGCTTCTCCGGAAAATGATACGGGCCGTAGTTATTGGAGCATCTGGAGATGCTTACAGGCAAACCGTAAGTTCTGTGATATGCCAGCACGAGCAGATCTGCGCCTGCTTTGGAGCTGGAATACGGGCTGCTGGTGTGGATCGGGGTTTCTTCCGTAAAGAACAGATCCGGTCTGTCCAGCGGCAGATCGCCGTAAACCTCATCGGTCGATACCTGATGATAACGCTGAATGCCGTACTTGCGGCAGGCATCCATCAGCACCTGTGTGCCCAGAATATTGGTTTGCAGGAAGATCTCCGGATTCTCAATCGAACGGTCAACATGCGATTCTGCGGCGAAATTCACCACAATATCCGGCTTTTCTTCCTCAAAAAGCTGATAGATCGCGGCTCTGTCACAAATATCGGTCTTGGAGAAACGGAAGTTCGGGCAATCCATGACATCTTTCAATGTAGAAAGATTACCCGCATAAGTGAGCTTGTCCACGCATACGATCCGGTAATCCGGATATGTACGCAGCATGTGGAACACAAAATTTGAGCCGATGAATCCGGCTCCGCCAGTTACTATGATTGTCAAACCATACCCTCCTCACCGTCCAGAAGTGACAGCAGATACTTACCGTATTCGGTTTTAATCAGTTCCTCGCCGCACTTTCTGAGCTGGTTATCATCTATAAACTTTTTTCTCCATGCAATTTCTTCAATGCACGAGATATAGAAGCCCTGCATTTCCTGAATGGTCTTCACAAAGCCGCTTGCCTTATGCATGCCTTTGGGAGAACCGGTATCGAACCATGAAACGCCTCTGCCCATCAACGTGACTTTCAACTGTCCTTTTTCCAGATAAGCGGTGTTCACAGATGAAATTTCGATCTCGCCTCTTGCAGAAGGCTGAACATGCTCTGCGATCTCCACGACATTGTTATCGTAGAAATACAGACCGGGAATCGCATAATTGGATTTCGGCTTTTTCGGTTTTTCCTCAATGGAAATGACATTCTTATTGCGGTCAAATTCCACAACGCCGAATTCCTGCGGATTTTTCATATAACATCCGAAGATGGCAGCGCCGCCTTCCTTGATGGAATCCTTTGCCTGCCGCAGAATGGTAGACATTGTGGCACCATAGAAGACATTATCGCCCAGCACGAGACAGACGCTGTCATCGCCGATGAACTTTTTGCCGACACGGAATGCATCTGCAAGTCCCTTCGGCTTATCCTGCACGGCATATTCAAAATGAACGCCGATTCTTGAGCCGTCGCCGAGCAATTTCTGATAGTTAGGGGTATCTGAGGGAGTTGAAATAATCAAGATCTCCCGAATCCGCGCAAGCATCAACACAGAAAGCGGATAGTAAATGAGTGGTTTATCGTAGATTGGCAGCAGCTGCTTACTGACCGCAATCGTGGAAGGATATAATCTCGTTCCCAATCCGCCGGCTAATATGATTCCCTTCATATTTACCTCCTGTTATACACCGTTTTATAAATATCTGTTACAGGTCTTTTGCACATACATGCGCAGTCCCAGTCCATTCACCCCGATAGTACGATTTTCTGTTTCTTTTCTTCTTTGGAAGAAAGCACATTTTGCTGCATGCCGATCCAATCTGAACGGCATTCTGCTGCAGCGGCACAGCAGCGAAATCGCTGCATGCAGACATAACGAATCCCCTCACATAATCAAATCAAAGCGGGACGCATCACTGCTCCCGCAGATTCATTTTCCGTGCTGTTTCCGCATGCGCTTGCCTCATGTCATGCGGCTGCAAATCCCTGCACGGAACGGGCTATTATCAGATAAAAAATGCGCAAAGACTCTATTACAGTTTTATTGTAGCATAAATTTACGGTGATGTCAAGTAGCAATGAGATGGAAATCCGTTCCTGAAACAGATATTTGTAAATATTCGTTCATTCTTTGCCGGTTTTGCACGCAAATCTGCACCGATTGCGCATACAAAAATCGGCTTGTCAGCACGTTTTTTGCGCATTTTTAAAACATGCCGGACTGTTCGAATCGGGTTTTCGTCAAAACTGCCAAATATCCGTCTTTTCTTTTGTTTACTCCTGCTTTCCCCATTTGTTAGCATATGCAAATTAAGTTTTCGCGCAATTTCGTTATACTTCGCACGAATATAAAGAAGCCCCGAAACATGCGGTTTCAGGGCAACAATGCCAACAACTTAAGATTCTCCGTTAATTTGTGAATTGCTGCGCAATTCACTTAGGGGCACCCTCTATCGCAGGGTGCCCCTCTCCGGAAAACGATCCACTGGATCGTTTTCTCGGATTCACCCCTGCGGAGCTCCTTACATGCGGGGGATTTCGCTCACTGCGGTGAGCACGTTTCGCAAAGCGAAACTGCTC
>DMBA01000309.1:0-3148 GCA_003446315.1 Ruminococcus sp.
GAAGTCATTGCATCATAAGCATCTGCAACGGCAATGATGCGTGCAATATCCGGGATCTCCTCGCCTTTCAGTCCTTCCGGATAGCCCTTGCCGTCATAGCGTTCATGGTGATAATTGGCACCGATGCCCAGAAACGGGGAACGGCTGATACTGGACAGGATCTGCTTGCCGATGATCGGATGCTTTTTGATCTCGGCAAATTCCTCATCTGTCAGCCGGCGCTCCTTATTGATGATGGTATCCGGAATACCGATCTTGCCGGTATCATGCAGCAATGCCGCAAAATAAACATCATCGCAGGCTTTGCTGTCCAGCCCTGCAAGCCGTGCAATCTTCACAGAATATTCTGCAACACGGCGGGAATGACCGTGTGTATATTTATCCTTGGCATCAATTGCACTTGCAAGCGCTTCTGCGGTCTGGACAAAAATGGTACGGAAATATTCCTGCTCATCCCGCAGCAGCGTGATCTCCAGATTCTTTGCGCGTTCAATTGCCTTATTTGCATCCAGCAGCGAAAAAATATAAAGCAGCATAATCATGCCGACCAATGTGATATTGATGAGCGACAAGCCATAGAAAAACAATTGAAGCACAGATGCAATCAGCGGCATGACGGAGAACAGCAGCAGCGCATACCACATATTCCGGTGCAGGCTCTTAAAGCTGCGCACGATCACCGTGAGCTGCAAAATATAGATCAGAACCGGTATCGCATAGCACAATATGAAGCCGCCGCCTCGCTGATAGCAATTGTTCTCATCAAATGTATAATAAAAGCCGGTGAACTGCGATACGACCAGCATCGCCTCTCCGAAGATCAATAATCCGTCAATGACCTTCAAACGCTTGGGCAGCGGTTTTCCGTGCTCATATTCTTCATACAGATCCTTGAGATAATTATTGAACGTCCACAGGATCAGCAAGGTTAAGAAATATACGAAAAAATTGGAAACACGGGTTATCAGGAAACCGATCTTTTCCGTATTTCCGCGATATGCATAAGCAAAACGGTCTGCGATCAAAAGAAACATCGCACTGAGCTCCATGGAAAGCAATGCTGATTTGCGCCGTTTGCTGATTGTCTTCGTAATGGCGACAAAAAACGCGATCGTCCCGCAGATACCGCTGAGCAGCAGCATCATATTCATCTGAAATGTCTTTAAGTCAATCATGAAATCTCACATCCCATTCATCTGTCACAAATTTGAATATCAGAACCCCCAACCGATCCTCTTTTTTCTTTCAGATGCAGCAATCTGTTATATTGTTTCTGCTGCATCCCGCCGTCTTTCCGGATGCAATTGATAATACCGCCGTTTATCTTCATACATATGTTCATCTGCAAAATGCAGGGCTTCCCGCACCTTGCAGGTATCCGAAGCATATGCTGCTCCGACTGCAAAGGAAAGCGCCGGATAATGCGCTGCGGCTTTCCGGAGCTGCTCCACGCGCTCCGTCAGTTCCTGCTCACTGACCGCCGTCAGGATCACCACAAATTCATCGCCGCCCGCACGGAAGATCTCATTCGGTGCAAACACTTCCCGCAGCGCCGCAGCCGCATTTTTCAGGAGCGTATCCCCCGCCCGATGTCCGCCGCTGTCATTGACGGTCTTCAAGCCGTTCAGATCTGCAAAAATGACACCGACCGGTTTTCCGGATTTCCGTTTTACCAGTCTGTCAACAAAATTATTCATCTCATTCCGGTTCATGACTTTGGTCAGCATATCGGTGGAGCTTAACAGATTCAGCCGCTTCACAAGCTGATGGCTATAGATCTCGGAAGCAAGGATGAAGGTGGTCAGTTCCAGTGCCTCTTTGATCTTGTCCGCAGCATCCGGATTGAAATTCACAGCCCAGATATAACCGAGCAATTCCCCTTTGAATTCCAGCGGGAACAGCACGATCGTCTTTCCGCCTGCCTTCGTGATGGAATCATACCACACCGGATTGCGCTCCTTCACAAGCGCCATATCATGCTGATTCCTGACAATCAGGCAATTGCTGCCGGCAATGGTTTCCTGCCACGATTCCGCAATCGGATAAAATGCATCCGTCAGATACTCCCGGAACGGTATCCGGTTCGAATCCGGGATCACCGCCTCACCCAGCACGGAGCAGCGGCGTTTATGCGTATCCATCAGCATCACGCAGCAGCTTCCCGATCCGCACAGCGAACGGATATCCTCACAAATGGTATCCATGGCAGCTTGCAGATCATCTGTGCTGCGGAGCTTGATACAGGTTTCCAACACCGCAGAGGCAATATCGCCGGAGATCGCAGACATGCGCTTTGCATCCGGCTGATAATTCACATCCACCATATAAAGGCAGTAGCAAAGATCATTTTCCTCATAGGCAAGCGGGATAAATGACATATCAAACCACACATCAAACCGCGCCGGATGCGCATAGGCATGCACATTTTTCTTCAGCACTGCGGCAGTATAGCAGGAATTTTCAAAATTCAGATCCCGATTCATATACCGCGTATACTCACTGTCCGGTATAAACCGATCGACATTCATCCGGACATTTTCCCAGGGCTGCTCAATGGTTTTGATATATGCAGCATTTCCGGTCACAATGCGGATCTTGCCGTAATCTCCGTTCTCACGCTTTTCGACAGATACAACACAAGTTGCTGTTGCCATGCCGTCAACAATCACTTGAAAATCCATGTCTGCACTTGTGTGATGAGAAACGCATCACACATCTCCTTTCGTCCGTGTATCATGTTAGTCCATCTGATGCGCTGTTCTTTGCGCAATCAATTGATTATATATATTATATCACATTCTGCAATGTTTTTCCATAGATTTTTACAAAAAAATATCAACTTTTTACGATTTCCGGCTTTTTGATGAAAATTCTGCAAAAAAATTGTTTTTTGCCGGTTCTGCCGGAAATATGCTTTTTCAGGCAGCGGATAAAACAAAAAGCACCCGCATTTGCGAGTGCTTTTTTCATTCAAAAGGCGCGAACCAGATTTGAACTGGTGATCACGGTGTTGCAGACCATTGCCTTACCACTTGGCTATCGCGCCATATGCCCGATTCCGCGCAGTAAAAACCGCCTGCGTACCGGTTTGAAGCGGATTACGGGGCTCGAACCCGCTACCTCCACCTTGGCAAGGTGGCGCTCTACC
>DMBA01000309.1:3213-3340 GCA_003446315.1 Ruminococcus sp.
TACCAGATGAGCTAAATCCGCATAAACGACCTGGATGAGACTCGAACTCACGACCTCCGCCGTGACAGGGCGGCGTTCTAACCAACTGAACTACCAGGCCATATGGGAACAACAGGGCTCGAACCTG
>DMBA01000330.1 GCA_003446315.1 Ruminococcus sp.
GATGCGCTTGATAATCCCTTTGCTGCCATCGACGGGATCCTCGATCAGATCGGTACAAAAAATGTCCTCGTCGATTTCCACGCTGAGGCAACTTCCGAAAAACGGGCGATGGGATGGTATCTCGCCGGCAGAGTATCGGCTGTCATCGGGACACATACCCATGTGCAGACCGCCGATGAGGAGATCCTCAACGGCAAAACCGGCTATCTGACAGATGTCGGCATGATCGGCGGGGCACGCTCTGTGCTCGGTGTGCAGGTCGAACAAGCCATCGAAAAGCAGCGGTTTCATCGTCCGGTGCTGTTTTCTGAGGCTCCGGCTCCATGTATTCTGAACGGTGTTTTTTTGGAAATTGAAACAAAAACTGGCAATTGTAACAAAATTGATAGATTGATTATAAAAGAATCCACAAATCAGCGGTAAATGCTTGACATTTTTCATAAAATGTATTATACTAAATGTAGCAGAGTAAAACATGCTGTTTTACTGCACCAACCAATTAACACAATTGATTGATTTATTATGATTCAAGGAGGTCTACAATGGAAGTATTAAAGGTTTCGTCTCATTCAACGCCTAATTCCGTCGCAGGTGCAATCGCCGGCGTGATCCGGGAGCAGCATGTTGTTGAGGTTCAGGCTGTCGGCGCAGGTGCTGCAAATCAGGCAATTAAGTCAATTGCCATCGCGCGCGGTTATCTTGCTCCGATCGGAATTGATCTCGTATGTATCCCGGCTTTCGCCAGCATCGAGATCGACGGCGAGGAACGCACCGCAATGAAGCTCATCTGTGAGCCTCGTTAACTCGTTCATCGTTTCAGTTGAACATGAAAGGGAGAAAGCCTGCCGGTTTTCTCCCTTCCTGTTGTGCAGTGCAGAAAAATCCCGCCTTTCTTGCGAAGGGCGGATTTTTTTGCTTTAATGCATATATTTAATGTATACTAAATGTATAAAAATGTCTTCATTTTATCGGAGGTATGGCATGAAAAAGCTTCTGCGCTATCTCGCAGACTATAAAAAAGAATGCGTGCTCGGCCCGCTGTTCAAAATGCTCGAAGCAACCTTTGAACTGTTTGTGCCGCTGGTTGTCCGTTCTATGATCGACAACGGCATTGCTTCCGGCGATCGCCCCTATATCATTCGCATGTGCCTGCTGATGGCGCTGCTCGCTGCCATCGGGCTTTCCTGCACCATGTTTGCACAGTTTTTTGCCGCAAAAGCTGCTTCCGGTTTCTCTGCAAAACTCCGGCATGGGCTCATGCAGCATATCCAGCGCCTCACTTATTCCGATCTCGATACGCTGGGGACTTCTTCCCTCATCACCCGTATGACCAGCGACATCAATCAACTGCAAACCGGTGTCAATCTGACCATCCGGCTCCTGCTCCGGTCGCCGTTTATCGTCTTCGGTGCGATGATTATGGCGTTTACGGTCGATGTCAAGGCGGCGCTGGTGTTTACAGTTGCGATCCCGCTGCTTTCGGTTGTCGTGTTCGGCATCATGCTGCTTACCATCCCGATGTATCGGCGGGTGCAGGAAAAACTCGACGATGTGACCGATACGACCCGCGAAAATCTCACCGGTGTGCGCGTCATACGGGCATTCCGGAATGAACATGCCGAAGCAGATGCGTTCCGATCCGAAAACCAAATGCTCGTCGCTGTCCAGAAACAGGTCGGCAAGATCTCTGCGCTTATGAATCCGCTGACGTATGTCATCGTGAATTTCGCTGTCGCTGCGCTCATCTATGTCGGGGCGATCCGCGTGGATGCCGGTATTCTGACGCAGGGCGCGGTCATCGCCCTCTATAACTATATGTCCCAGATTCTCGTGGAGCTGATTAAGTTTGCCAATTTCATCATCAGCGTGACAAAAGCTGTTGCCTGCGGAAACCGCATCCAGTCGGTGCTGGAATCCGGTCATCCCGTCACTGACACAGGTGACGCGCCCGATATCGCTCCCGAACAGTGCGGTCAGATCGTCTTTGACCATGTCTCGTTTACCTACGAAAATGCAGCAGAACCGTCATTATTCGATATCTCCTTTTCTGCCGCAAAGGGCGAGGTCATCGGCATTATCGGCGGAACCGGTTCCGGTAAAACGACACTCGTCAACCTCATCCCGCGCTTCTATGAGCCGACCCAAGGAACTGTGACCGTTGACGGCATCCGGAGCACCGATTTCCCGCGCAGTGCGCTCCGCAAACGCATCGGCGTTGTGCCGCAGAAAGCCGTGCTCTTTCACGGTACCATCCGGCAGAATCTCTGCTGGGGAAAATCAGACGCTTCTGAACAGGATTTGCAGCGGGCACTCGAAACAGCACAGGCACTCGACGTTGTCCGGGCGAAAACAAACGGGCTGGACGAAATGCTGACCGAAAACGGCTCGAATCTCTCCGGCGGTCAGCGGCAGCGCCTGACCATCGCACGCGCACTCGTTCGTATGCCGGAATTCCTCATCCTCGATGACAGCGCTTCTGCACTCGATTTTGCAACGGATGCCGCTTTGCGCAAGTCTTTGCGGGAACTGCCCGAACAGCCGACTGTGTTCATCGTTTCGCAGCGGACTGCGTCTATCCAGCATGCCGACCGGATCCTTGTGCTGGATGACGGGCATCTCGTCGGGTGCGGTACGCATGCGGAATTGCTCGATCATTGCAGCGTTTATCAGGAAATCTATGCTTCTCAGTTTCCGAAAGGGGGTCAGCAGCATGCCTGAACAGAACGATCATTCACAAAAAAATACGCTCCTGCGTGTGCTCCGTGATCTGCGGCAATATCGGAAATGGCTTGTCATGACCGTGCTGCTTGCGGTCGTGACCGTGGTGCTGACGCTCTATGTGCCCATTCTGATCGGCAGAGCCATCGACCGCATTGAAGGAGCCGGCGCGGTCGATTTCGATGCCGTGACCCGCATTCTGATCGTGATCGCCGGTTCTGTGTCCGTCACCGCGCTGGCACAGTGGCTGATGAGCATTGCCAATAACAAGATCACCTATGAGGTCGTGGAAGATATCCGGAACCGCGCCATCCGCCACATCACGCAGATCCCGCTTTCGTATCTCGATTCCCATTCTTCCGGTGATATCGTCAGCCGTATGATCTCCGATGCCGATCAGTTCGCAGACGGGCTGCTGCTCGGCTTTACGCAGCTTTTTACCGGCGTTCTGACCATCCTCGGCACGCTCCTCTTTATGCTGCAGATCCATCCCGGCATCACGCTCGTTGTGATCCTGATGACACCGCTTTCGATGTTCGTTGCGGCGTTCATCGCAAAACGCACTTACGCAATGTTCCGGAAACAAGCTGAGATCCGTGCCGCGCAAACTGCCCTCATCAATGAGACAATCACCAATCAAAAGATCGTGCAGGCGTTCGGGCATGAACAGGATACCATGCGGGATTTCGATGCCGTCAACGCGCAGCTCGAAGACGCTTCCTGCAAGGCGACATTCTTCTCCTCGCTGACCAATCCCTGCACCCGGTTTATCAATGCGCTGGTCTATGCGGCAGTCGGTCTGACCGGTGCGCTGGCTGCCATCCGCGGGGCGATCTCCGTTGGACAGCTTTCCTGCTTCCTGAGTTATGCAAATCAATATACAAAGCCGTTTAATGAGATCTCCGGTGTCATTACCGAATTGCAGAATGCCATTGCCTGCGCCGATCGCATTTACGCTTTGATTGATGCGCCCACTGAAGATCCCGATGCGCCCGATGCGCTGGTTTTGCAGCACGCAAACGGTGCGGTGCAGTTCGATGATATCTCCTTCTCCTATACGCCGGAGCGTCCGCTGATCTCACATTGCTCTGTGAATGTCAGTCCCGGTCAGCGCGTTGCCATTGTCGGCCCGACCGGATGCGGCAAAACAACCCTCATCAACCTCATCATGCGGTTCTATGATGTCAACGGCGGCGCTGTCCGCATCGACGGCATCGACATCCGGAAGCTGACAAGAGACAGTCTGCGGCAGAATATCGGTATGGTGCTGCAGGAAACATGGCTGAAAAGTGCTTCTGTGCGGGATAATATCCGCATGGGAATGCCGGATGCATCAGAGGAACAGATCATTGCTGCTGCAAAAGCTGCTCATGCCCACAGCTTCATCAAAAGACTGCCGAAAGGCTATGATACGATTATCAGTGATAAAAGCGGGGCGCTCTCGCAGGGACAAAGACAGTTGCTCTGTATTGCGCGGCTGATGCTTTGCCTGCCGCCGATGCTCATTCTCGATGAGGCGACTTCTTCCATTGATACCCGCACCGAACAGAAGATCCAGTCGGCTTTCCAGACCATGATGAAAGGGCGGACTTCCTTTATTGTGGCGCATCGGCTTTCTACCATTCAGGAAGCTGATCTGATCCTTGTGATGAAGGATGGGCAGATTATTGAGCAGGGGAATCATGCTTCGCTCTTGCAGCAGGACGGCTTCTATGCAACGCTCTATCACAGTCAATTCTGTGCAGAGCCGCAGCAGACAATGCTCGATGATTGAGCTTGTGCGCTGACCGTATCCGCCAAAGTTATCTATAAACAAAGCCGCGCTCTTGCAATTCAGCATCAGCGCGGCTGTTATGATAAGGAATCACGATCGAAAGTGCAGTCGGCGGATTCAAAAAACACAAATTGGCTTTCATGTTCCGGAAATGGGATTCCAAAGGGATATTGGTTCCTTTGGCGGGGGTTGGGGCAGCCAATGCCAACAACTAAAGCAAAAGCGGCGAAGCCAAAATAAAAGTTTTGATTCGGCAGCTTGCTGACGAGAGCTTTCTTCAAAAG
>DMBA01000200.1:0-2216 GCA_003446315.1 Ruminococcus sp.
CCCGGGTTTTGGCCCGGGTTTTTTTATTGTCTTTTAATCTTTTCATCAGCATTCGCTTTCCCTTGTGCATTCTTTCGATGCACGTTTTTTTCTTTCCCTTCTTCTTCAACAATCTGCTTACCTGAAACACGACTGCAGGTCCGGCATCTGCAGTGACTCATGAACGCATGTTAGAATATGTTCAAAGAAGCATTGCGGGAGATGATCATATGACAGAAGGACTGGCAGACATCCGCTGCACATCATGCGGCGCACCTGCAAAATTTGATATTGTGCGGCAGACCTATGTGTGCACATACTGCGGACAGCATGTCGGCATTTCCGAAGCACAGAACCAGAAACAGGGATTCCGGACGATACAGCGCAGCAGACTGAATGATTCCATTCAGAATTTCAGTCTGTTTAAAGGATCGTGCACAGGATGCGGCGCTGAGATCATCTTTGAGGAGAATGAGGCCCTGACCGCATGTGCATTCTGCGGAAATACGCTTGTGCGCAAAGAATATCTGAAACTTGAAGAAATGCCGGAGTGCATTATTCCCTTTGTCTTAACTCCGGATGAGGCAAAGGATCGGCTGAATGACTGGTGTGATACAAATTCATCAAAACCCGAATCAAAACTCCTGCGGAAAAATGCGGATGAGCTCAAAAGTTTTTATCTGCCGTATGAGCTGATCATCGGTCCCGTCCATATGGATGTTTCAAGAATGGACGGAAACCGGAAATATATGTGCGAAGGCTTAATCAATGATGAATTCGTAAACCGCTCGAAGAATATCGACAATCTTCTGCTGGATGGCATGGAACCGTATGACCTGCGCTCGCTGAAAGAATTTGAATTCGGCTATGTGGCAGGACAGAGAGTTCGTGTTCCGGATGTGGATGAAAAGGAACTTGACCGGCGTATCCAAAAAGAAGCCGCCTTCATTTACCGGCCTAACGTATCGGATGTTCTGGAAACAGACGCGGTTGAAATCAATGTGAATACAGCAGATGTTCTGAGACTGCCTGTGTTATTGCCGGTCTGTTACATTTCAAAACATGGTTTCGCTGCGGCAGTAAACGGTCAGACCGGCAAAGTCAGCGTGCGCTCTCTTAAAGAAAAGAGCTTTGTATTCCTGCCATGGTGGCTGAAGGCATTGATCTCCGCAATCATTTTTGGAACTCTCCTGTACGGTGCGCTGCATCTCAGCGGTATGAATGCCGGGACGAATCTTCTGATCACCGGAATGGGACTGCTGGTCTGGATCATCGTTACCTTATGCTATTTCAGTGAAACAGTCAGAAATGATTTCAGGGTAAAAAAGGAACGTGACATTTACACGTCCGGTGATTCCACTTTTGTGCGGCGGGATACAGAACTTGTGTTGAATCCTGAAATTCTTAGAAGAAAAGCTGAGCAACCGGTATTCTTTATGGAACTTGATGGAGAAAAGAAACCGGTCCAGCTGAAATTTACGACACCGCTCAGAGTACTGCGGATGGTATTGCTGTGTATCATTGCACTGTTTCTGCCGGTAATACTTGCGCTGGTGATCAACGGGTTTGATTTTAATAAGCTTCAGCTCGGCGGATCTGCCGCCTGGTTCTGCATTGCCGTTCCGGTTGTGCCTGTTTATCTGCTCAAATTTGGAATTGTTGAGCTCCATGACAATCCATGGATTTATGTTCTGAACGAAGACGGCTCAAAAAAGCGGTATCACAGACAGAGTGCGATCAGCTTTGGAACAATGATGCGATATGTTCTTAAAGCATTGTTTGTGCCGCCCATATGTTTTGCGGTGTGGTTTGGTATCGCCGCATTTGTGACGATGGTTTATCTGACGGCCTTCGGGTTTGATTGAATCTGGGAAAACAGGAAAATTAATCATTTCTCCTGCGAATATACTTTTCAGTATGTCTGTAAAGATCGGGATCATGCGAAAACAGCATGGTTCCGATTTTTTGTTGTCTGACACGGTTTCAGAACTGGAGGCTGATCTGTATCGGCGCTGCAGGAATCACAGTGATAAATCAGCAGGTTCTAATGCCATATGAGAGAAGGTAATTGCGGATCAGTCCATGAATGCAATGATGCGCGCATGAAAAAATCAAATGATTGCATAAACATGCATGCATAGAATATAGACAATAATGATATAGCTGCACGGGACGGACAGAACCAGTCATATTATGGAAAGACGCAAAACATGCAAGCATGATTGCCGAAAATAAGG
>DMBA01000200.1:2324-2539 GCA_003446315.1 Ruminococcus sp.
AAGTCAAAAAATTTTTTCAAAAAAAGTGTTGACAAGGGGAGAGAGAAGATTTACTATCATCTAGCACGCCGCAGGAAAGCGCGGCGGGGCACGGAACCCAACCGGTAAAAATCGGGTGTCAAAAACTTTTGAAAAAAAGTTGTTGACAAGGTCAAATCAGGGTGGTAACATCTTGAATTGCACTCACGAGGAGTGAGGGCGAGTGATCTTTGAAA
>DMBA01000129.1 GCA_003446315.1 Ruminococcus sp.
CTACGACCACGACCACTACGACCACCACGACCACCGATACAACTACAACAACCACCGAAACGACCACCACAACTACGGATACAACTACTACCACACCTGAAACCACGACCACAACGACCGAAACAACTTCCACCACACCTGAAACAACCACAACCACGACCGAAACCACGACAACGGAAACCACCACGACCACCACAGAGACTGTCCCGACAGGCGTGCTGGAATTCCGCGAATATGACGATCACGCAGCAGTTGTGCGCTGCAATACGAAAGCAACCGAGACAGTCACCATTCCGGAAACCTATAACGGAAAGCCGGTCACGGTCATTGAGAGCAAGGCATTCCAGAACTGCACACAGATCGAATCTGTCGAGATTCCGGAGAGCGTCACAGACATTCAGGATCAGGCATTCAGCCGCTGCCTGAAGCTGGCGCACATTGCATTGCCGGCAAATCTGGAGCACATCGGCACAAACGCATTCGGCGGCACGCGCTTCCTTGCGTCCATGATAGCAGAGGGCGGCATGGCAGTTTACGGCACATATCTGCTCAACGGCAAATCTGTCAGCGGCGATTTCACGCTGCCGGAAACCATCACACTGCTTGCAGACGATGCACTGGCTGGCAGCATCTCGCTGGGTGATGTCACCATTCTGAATCCGGCGCTCATCATTCCGGAGCATGCGGTATACAACCAGAAAAACGCAGCCGGCGATTATGTTTACAGCGGCACGATCCGTGCAGATGAAGGTTCCACCGCGCAGGCATATGCAGAAGCGAACGGTTATCAGTACGCACCGCTGAAAGCACCGGTACTCCGCGGCGACATTGACGACAACGGCGAAGTGAATTCGACCGACGCGCAGCTTGTGCTGAGTGCATTTGCAGAGATGATCTCAGGCAACGAACACGGCTTGACGGAAACGCAGTTCACCGCAGCAGATATTGACGAAGACGGCGAGCTGAGCGCAATGGATGCGCAGTATATTCTGGAATACTTCCTGAACAACACGGTCTTGAACACCCCGACCGACTGGGAAACGCTGCTTGCAGGATAAGCCCATGCAGCGCTGATACAAAATCGAACGCCATCGTATTTCTGATGCACAGTCAGAAGTACGATGGCGTTTTATATTCGCATTCGGGCAAATGCAAAACGTCCCTGCGTGCACATAGAAACACACAGGGACGTTATTTTGAGATTGATTCCAACATTCTGACCGACCGGCTCAGTGTGCATGGTTGCTGCCGTGCGATTCATCGGGCTGCTGCGCAATATCTTCAAGCAGAATGAGGTGCTGCAAATAGGGGCTGTCCGATTCATCATCATCGAGCAGACCGGATTCCTGTGCCGATTCGGTAATACCGAGAGATTCTCTGAGGAATTCCTCAGTCAATTCGCCGTCCCGGACTCGTTCTTCGAGCCGTTCTGTCGTGATCTGCTTGACGATAGTATAGAGCACCGCAAATGCAGGCACACCGATGATAAGCCCGATCACGCCGAACAATCCGCCGCCGAGCAAACAGGCAAACAGTTCCCAGAACGCCGGCAGCCCGATAGATTTCCCGACGATTCTGGGATCCATGATATTGGCATCGAACTGCTGGAGTGCGATAATAAAGATGAGAAAATAGAGTGCTTTCATGGGATTCTCCATCAAAATGAGGAGAACGCAGGGGATCGCACCGAAAATCGGGCCGAAATACGGGATCATATTGGTCACGCCGATAATCACAGCGATGAGTGTGGTATAGGGAGTCCCGATAATGGTGATCCCGATAAAGCAGAACAGTCCGACGAGCACCGAGTCGATCAATTTCCCGACGACAGCAGTACCGAAGGTCTGGTTTGCGGCAGTGATCTGCGTGTCGATCCAATGGGCAGTTTTGGGCTTCACGGCAGCAAAGAGCATTTGTTTCCACTGCCGCAGGAAGCGTTCACGGCTGATGAGCAAATAAACAGCGATGACCACGCCCACCACGACATCATAGAGAAAGCCGAGGGTACCGGCAGCACCGGTCGCGGCAGCGGAGAGGATCTTCTGGGTAATATCGAGTGTATCGACCTGTCCCATACCGAGTTCGGTTGCAGAGAAGCGGTCGCTCAGTTCAGAGAGATAGCGGGCGAGGTTATTGTCTGCGGAGAGCAGCCTGCCGACATGTTCGGTCACGAGGTCGAGATAATGCGGCAGTTTATCCAAAGCGGTTGTCACGCCGTCAACGACCTGCGAAAATGTTGCAACGATCAGCAGCACGACCGACCCGACGAACAGCAGCACCGCAGCAAAGGAAGCGATGGCTCTGGGCAGATGCTGCAAGCGCGGATGCTTCTCAATGGTTTTCCCGAGGAGTTTGGCAAGCCTGTTTTCGAGCAGATTGGCAGCCGGGGCGAGCACAAAGGCAAAGATAAAGCCTGCAAAGACAGGTCCCAGAGCCGAAAAGAGTTTCCGGAAGAAACCGGCGACATCCTCAAAATGGATCAGGGCAAAGGTCAGAACGATGCAGCCGCTGAGGACGAGAAAAAGTGTAAACGGGCGCATTTGGGAAAGCACGATGGGTTCACGGCGATTCTTCTTCATAAGAGCACACACCCTTTCCGTTCAAGAAGGCATCTTTTTGCTATATTATAGCACAATACTGCAAACAAATCAAGCATACATGCGGGGAAGCCCCGCTGCAAATGATCTAAAGTCCGCCTCAGTCTGTCGGGGAACCTGCTTCCGTGATGTCCTACTATAGATTTTCCGGCTGATGTAGATTTTCCGGCTGCTCCCATTGCACTTTTGCGGGGAAGCCCCGCTGCAAATGATCTAAAGTCCGCCTCAGTCTGTCGGGAAACCTGCTTCCGTAATGTCCTGCTGTAGATTTTCCGGCTGCTGCTGTAGATTTTTCCGGCTGCTCCCATTGCACTTTTGCGGGGAAGCCCCGCTGCAAATGATCTAAAGTCCGCCTCAGTCTGTCGGGAAACCTGCTTCCGTAATGTCCTGCTGTAGTTTTTCCGGCTGCTGTAGATTTTTCCGGCTGCTCCCATTGCACTTTTCGCTATAATATGGTATAATACAAAATATGGACAGAAAAAGAAAAATTGAAGCATCCGAAAGATGGGAAATGCCTTTTCGCATATAGATAGAAAGGAGCATATGCATATGGCAATTCAAGATTATCAGAAAGCACAAAAGCTCGGAGAAAAACTGTACCGTCAGGCGTTATCACACGGTGAATATCCGTATCTGCCGGTATTGGAAGATCTGATCCGGCAGAATGATATTGACGGTCAGCTTCCGATGGGACAATTTGAGATCCCGCTTTCCATGATTGCGGGAACAGCACAGAAGGAGCGCACCTCTGCATTTGCAGCGAATTTCATGCCGCTGCTGGATTATGACAGTGAATTCGGTGCAAAGTGGTCTGCGCTGTATGATTCCGTGCATGAAGTCGGCATCAATGTCCCGATCAAGGTATATGAATACATGCAGCGCTTTTACGTCATTGAAGGCAACAAGCGCGTCAGCGTATCCCGATATAACGGCGCGGTAGCAATTGAAGCGAACGTCATGCGCATCATCCCGAAGCAGACCGATACCATTGAATATCAGATCTATGCCGAATTCATGGAATTTTATCGTGTTGCAGGGATCTATGAGATTCAGATGAGTCAGCCGGGCGCATTTCCGCGTCTGATTCAGGCAATCACGCCGACGGAGCAGCCGGATGATCCGGAAGAAGCACCGAAGCAGACCCCTGTCTGGGACGAAGAGCTGCGGCGGGATGTCAAATTCATGTATACGGTATTTGAAGCGTATTATGTCAACAAAACCGGCGGATTGCGTCTGCCGATCACAGTCGGAGATGCATTCCTGCATTTTCTGGAGATCTATGGCTTTGACCAGCTCCGGGGACTTACCTCTGTGGAGCTGCACCGCCGGATCGACCGGATCCGGGAAGAATTCCGCGTGCTTGGCAGCATCAATCCGACTTCGCACATTCTGAATCCGACCGAAGGTTCCCGCAAAGTACCCCTGACACGCAAGATCCCGCTGCCGATCCCCGGCGCATCCAGACCGGTTCTGCACATTGCATTTTTATATCCGAAGGATCCGAAAGAATCCAGTTGGACATATAATCATGAGCTTGGCAGACTGTATCTGGAAGACTGCTTCGGCGATGCCATCACAACAATGTACTATATTTGTACGGCAGAAGAAGCAGAAGCGACCATTGCCAAAGCGATCGAAGACGGCAACAAGCTGATCTTCACCACCTCGCCGGTTTATCACGCCTGCACCATGCGCATGGCGGTCGCACATCCGGAAGTCATCATGCTGAATTGTTCCATGAACACGGCATATAAGCAGCTTCGTACTTATTATCTGCGTATTTACGAAGCAAAGTTCATCAGCGGCATCATTGCCGGTTCGATGACAGAAAGCGAACATGTCGGTTATATTGCGGATTATCCGGTACTGGGCACACCTGCATCCATCGGTGCATTTGCACTGGGTGTACAGCTTGTCAACCCGCGGGCAAAGGTCTTTCTGGATTGGTCAACGCTGGAAAACCACGATCCGATGGAGTTTTTCCGGGCAAATCAGGTCGATCTGATCTCTGACAGAGATATCAACGCGCCGGTGATGGAAGAAGCGAGCTGGGGTTTATACAAAGCCGCGTCCATGCCGGATGACGAGCCGTGGGATGTGTTCAACGACAGCTACACGCCGATCCGGTCAGAAGAAAACCGCAGCATTTACAAAGAAATCACAACGCCGATCACAGAAAGGGCGAGCTTATACGGCTTATATGAGAATGTGCCGGTACCGTTGGCAGCACCGGTCTGGAACTGGGGCAGTCTTTATGAAGATCTGGTACATTCCGTATTGATCGGCGCATGGAAAAACGACGGAAATGAGAACGAAACACAGGCATTGAATTATTATTGGGGCATGTCGTCCGGCGCAATTGACATTGCATGTTCCGGCAGATTGCCTTATGGCACGCAAAAACTGGTGCGTCTGGTGCAGGATCGCATCACAGCAGGCAAACTGGAACCGTTCACCGGCGTGATCTACGGGCAGGACAGAACCTGCAAGGTGGAGATGGGGCAATCCCTGACACCGGATGAGATCATTGCAGCGGACTGGCTGCCGTATAATGTGGTCGGCAGACTGCCGGAAGTCAGCGAGCTGGCACCGCAGTTCCGGGAATTTGCCAAGTGGCACACGATCCGGCGCAGTACGGTATAAGCACCTGATCTGCCTGAAAATCATCAAAAGCACAGCAAAAACGGACAAAACACAAAACACACGATCAAATACACACGGAAATCGTCAAAAGCATCGCAGAAACAAAAAAGCAGGCGGATTCCGAAAAAATGGGGATAGATATGAAAATAATGGCAATGGCAGATGTAGAATCGACCTACATCTGGGATCACTACCAGAAGGGCATGTTTGACGGCATTGACCTGATTCTTTCAGCAGGGGACTTGAATCCTCGTTATCTGACATTCATCGAAACACTTTCGAATGTCCCGCTGTTATATGTCCACGGCAACCACGATGAAAAATACCGCTATGACAAACCGGAAGGCTGCATCTGCATAGATGATGACCTTTATATCCACAATGGCATCCGGATCCTTGGTCTGGGCGGCTGCATGCGGTATCGGCCCGGTGCACACCAATATACAGAAGGGGAGATGCGGCGGCGGATCCTGCGCATGACCCTGAAGCTGAAACGCTATGGGGGATTTGATATTCTGCTGACGCATGCCCCCCTTGCCGGTTTCCATGATGCCGAAGATCCCTGCCACCGCGGTTTTGAGGCTTTTCGGAAATTATTGGAGCAATATCACCCGGAATACTTCATTCACGGCCATATTCACATGGATTATGGGCTGAATTCGCCGCGTCTTGCCTGCTATAAAGAGACTGTGGTCATCAATGCATTCCGGACATATACCTTCAATTACGGCGATCCTGCTGTGCGGACAGAAGCCGAACGGCATCCGGATAATGTTCCGAAAACATCATAATTTCTGCATAAATCGGTTATAAAATGAACGTATTTCCCTGAAAAAGGGTTGAAATCCAGTAAAAAATGTGGTATAATAATTTTGTATATTTTGATGCAGTAAGGCGGTGATGCAGTGTGGTTTGGGCAATCATTCTGATTGTGTTATTTATTCTCTCGATCCTGCTGCTGCAGCCTGTCCGCGTCAAGGCATTTTTCGATGACGGCAAATGGGCTGTCGATGTGAAATATACGTTTTTTCGTTTATTTCACAAAGAATCTGAGGAAGAAAAACCGCCGGATGTGCCGCCGAAACCACTGGATCAGCCGGACGGTGCGATGCCGCCTGCCCATCTGATCCCGGAGCCGGATGCAGCAGAATCTGCCGGACAGACCGCAGATCCGCAGCCGGAAACACCTTCCGCTGCCCCTGCCGCTTCCCACGCGGAAACCACCGGAAAACCCGCCGTTTCTGACGAAATATCCGAAGAAAACAACAATTCTGACCCAAAGCCGGAAAAAGCGAAAAAAAAGAAGCAAAAAGACACGGAAGTGCAAAATCCCCCCCAACCGGCACAAAAATCCGAAAAAAAGCCCGAAAAACGCGGCTTCATCGAGCGCCTGAAACCCCAATCTGTCTCCGAAGCAGTCGGTCTGGCAGGCGATATTTGCGCATCGCTTTCGCCCGCACTTTCCTCACTCACCAAACATATCCACCTGCGGCATGTCAAAATCTATGCCGCGATCGGTTCGGAAGATGCTGCCGAAACAGCAACCCTTTACGGCAAGATCTGCATTGCAGCTTATAATCTGCTCGGTCAGCTCCAGTGCTGGCTGGATATCAACACCGAAGAATTCCGCATTCTTGCCGATTTTTATAATGACAGCATCACGTTCCGCGGTTCTCTGGAGCTGCGGGTGTCGCCTGCTGCTGCCATCCTCATCGCTTTGATACTCGGCAGCAAGTTCCTCTGGCGCACCATCCTGCGCTTCCATCGGGAAGACAAAGCGGAAAAACGCCGCTTGCGGGAATCCGCGCCGATCCGGCAGCAATAATTCGTTTTATTCGTATTTTCTTGCTTTTTATCCGATACAATCCCCGTATTTTTTCATTTTCAGGAGGTTATTACCATGAGCGAACGCAGCAAAGAACATCCCGTGCAGGAAACCATGCGCGTCACAATGGACGAGATCCGCGGGATGGTCGACGCAAATACCATCGTCGGACAACCCATTTCCTGCGAAAACGGCACAACTGTCATCCCCATTTCCAAAGTATCGTTCGGATTCGCTTCCGGCGGCTCCGATCTGCCGACAAAAGTCGCAAAAGATATGTTCGGCGGCGGCGGCGGTGCCGGTGTTACCATTACGCCGATCGCGTTTCTTGTCATTATGCCCAATGATGTGAAGCTGCTCCAGCTCTCCGTCAATGCCTCGACCCCGAATGCCATCGTCAATATGGTGCCCGATGTCATGGATAAAGTCACCGGATTCCTCGCCGGCAGACAGGCAAAACAGCAGGAGACCGGTAAGGTCGAGATCGTGGAAGCCGATCAGTAATTCAGACGTATTTGCACCTATTTTCGCAGATTCCGTGCCTCTCAAATAAACGGTTTCTGCAATCTTTGAACGGGGAATGTTTATATGGAAAAAATCAGAATTCAAAAGCTCATCTCCGATGCGGGCTATTGCTCGCGCCGGAAAGCAGAGACGCTCATTGATGCAGGCAGAGTCAAAAAGAACGGCAGACCCGTTCAGCTCGGCGATAAAGCCCTGCCGACTGACCGCATCACCATCGACGGCGAACAGCTCTATATCCCGAAAAAGAAGGAATTCCGCTATATCATGATGAATAAACCGCGCGGCTATGTCACCACGCTCTCCGATGAGCAGGGCAGACGCTGCGTCACCGATCTGCTCGACGGCGTGGGCACAAGAGTCTATCCCGTCGGCAGACTCGACCGCAATTCCGAAGGACTCCTGCTCTTTACCAATGACGGCGCGTTCGCAAACAGCATCATGCACCCTTCCAGAGAAGTCTCCAAAACCTATCGCGTGACCGTGAAACCGCCCGTTTCCGATGAGCAGCTCTCCCAAATGTCCGCCGGTGTCATACTCGATGACGGCTTCAAAACCTCGCCTGCCAATATCGTGACAAAAGTCACTGAGCCGACCAGAGTCGTTCTGCTCGTGACCATCCACGAAGGCAAAAAACGTGAGGTGCGCAGAATGTGCGATGCCGTCGGGCTGGAAGTCACCCGCCTGCGCCGGATCTCCATCGGCCCGGTCAAGCTCGGTATGCTCAAACCCGGTACATGGCGTGATCTCACAACCGAAGAACTGCGTGCGCTCCGTACCGCTGCCGGTCATGCCGAATCCGGCGGAAATCAGCGAAAAAAATAAATTCTTTCATTTTCACCGTTTTTTCAATTCCGGCTCTTGCTATTTTACACATTCCGTGCTATAATAAAGAGTATCAGGCATTTCAACTGCATCATTCCGCCTCAAAAGGCAGATCGGAGGATGACTACTTATGAAAAAATGCATGCGTTTCTTGTTTTTGCTCGTGATTATTTGCAGCGCGGTCGTCTCTGTCGGCTATGCCGCGGAACTCTACCGCACCAAGTATACCCCGCGTTACCTTAACGGAAATGCCAACTGATTCGTTCAGTGTGACATATACGGCTTGTCCCGTAAAGCCAAATTACCAGAAAAGAGGAATTCAAAATGGACATTCGTTTCGAAAAAGCTGCTTCTCTGAAAGCGAAACCCGCAGATGAGACGAAACTCGGTTTCGGTCATATCTTCACCGATTACATGTTCATCATGGACTATGAAACCGGTAAGGGCTGGCACGATGCAAGAATCGTTCCCTATGGCAACCTTTCCCTCAGCCCGGCTGCTCTTTGCCTGCACTACGGTCAGGAAGTCTTTGAGGGTCTGAAGGCTTATCGCCGCGCTGACGGCGAGATCCAGCTCTTCCGTCCGGAAGAAAACTTTAAGCGTCTCAACAGCTCCAATAATCGTCTGGTCATTCCGGAGCTCCCTGTTGAAACCGCTATGGAAGCTCTGATGGAGCTGCTCAAGGTCGAAAAAGACTGGGTTCCTTCCGCAGAAGGCGCTTCCCTCTATATTCGTCCGTTTATCATCGCGGTTGACCCGTTCCTCGGCGTAAAGCCCGGTGATATGTATCAGTTCATCATCATCCTCTCCCCGTCCGGTGCTTACTATGCTTCCGGTCTGGATCCGGTCAAGATCTATGTTGAGTCCAAGTATGTCCGTGCAGTACGCGGCGGTATGGGCTATACCAAGACCGGCGGTAACTACGCTGCTTCTCTGATCGGTCAGGATGAGGCGCATAAGGAAGGCTATTCTCAGGTGCTCTGGCTCGACGGCGTTGAGCAGAAGTATATCGAGGAAGTCGGCGCTATGAACATTATGTTCGTCATCGACGGCGAGATCGTCACACCGGAGCTCCAGGGCTCTATCCTCCCCGGTATCACCAGAAAGTCTGTTCTCGAACTGACCAAGAGCTGGGGCATGAAAGTCTCTGAGCGCAGAATCACCATTCAGGAGATCGCAGATGCTTATGATAACGGTAAGCTCGATGAGGTCTTCGGCACCGGTACTGCTGCGGTCATCTCGCCGGTCGGTCACCTCAAGTGGGGCGATAAGGTCATGACCATCAACGACAATAAGATCGGCCCGATCTCCCAGAAGATCTACGATACCATGACCGGTATCCAGTGGGGCAAGCTCGAAGATCCGTTCGGCTGGGTCGTTCCGGTGAAGTAATTTTCCTTTTCATGCATTCGCGGCATGTCGGCTTTCGGCATGCCGCTTGCCTTTTCCTTGACAAATCCGGCTTTCCATGCTACAATGATACCAGATTGCGCGGGCTTTCCATGTCGCCCGCCTGCTCGTTTATCACGCTCTGAAAGGAAGATCGCTCTATGAATCAGGCATCTGCGAAAATTATCGCTTCCTCTAACGCCGGCGATACCGTCGTCGCTTCCGCTGCCCGGATCTCTACAACACAGGGCACTGCACTCGAAGTCTTTGCGCGTTCCTGCGAAAAAGACAATAACAGCTCGCTGATCGAGAAAGTGGTCGCTTCCGGTCATACCTCGACACTCGAACACCAGATCTTTACCGTCGCATTCGATAATGTCTCTGTCTGTACAGAAGAATTTGTCATCGAGTTCCGCCTCGGTTCCTATACCGTTAAATCACGCAGATATGTCGATTTCTCCGATGCCGGATTCTATATCCCGCCGATGCCGGAATCGCTGCTGCCGCAGTATCAGGCACATATGCAGTCCCTCTTTCAGGATTATGCCGCGCTCCTCGAATCGGGCATTCCAAAAGAAGATGCGCGTTATCTGCTGCCCTATTGCTTCCGCAGCAACTTCTATTGCACCATGAATGCGCGGGAATTGCTCTATATGATCGCCGTGATGTGCAAGGGCCGCGGCAGATTTTATCCCGAACTCAAATCGCTCGGCGAATCCCTCAAAGAACAGATCCGCGCTTTCTTCCCCAATCTTCCCGATTTGTTCGAAAAGCGCTTCCATGCGGATGAATCCGATGACTTTGCACGCTATGCGCCCGTTCTGCCCGATCAGAATGTGACACCGGAAGTCGCTTCCGCTGCCGTGGATCTGCTCGCGGCTCCGCCAAAATCGGCACCGGAGATCCTGATGCACGCCCAGCTCTCGAACGGCATGTTTTCACCCGATCAAAAAGCGCCCTATGCCTGCGCGGAGCTTGTCCATACAGAACGCACCCGTGAACTGGAATTGCTCCATGCACAGTTCACCATACGGGATCTCTCGCTCGCTGCGATCACACACCTCGTCCGGCATCGCATCCAGACTGTGCTCGTTCCGCATGTCACCGAAGCCGTCTATCGCTGCCGATATGTGCTGCCGGAATCCATCCGGCAAAATGATGCCGCCTGTGCGCTCTATCAGAAGGCGTTTGTACGGAATGCTGCCGTCTTTGCGCAAATGCGTGAGAACGGTCTGCCCGCAGAAGCTGCGCAGTATTTCGCGCTCGCCGGCAATCAGCTCAATGTCCTGTGCGATATGAACGGCAGAGAATTGCTCCATTTTATGAAGCTCCGTACCTGCAACCGTGCACAGTGGGAAATCCGCGCCTGCGCTGTGGATCTCCTGCGGCAGCTTCGTGCGCAATGTCCAGACATTTTCCGGTATTTCGGCCCGAGCTGCTATGTCACCGGCGTTTGCCCCGAAGGCAGACTCTCTTGCGGTCAGGCTGCCGAAATGAAGCTGCGCTTCCGCAATGATAACCTCTGAGTTTCCTTTTTCTCCGTAATTTCAGAAAAATTTTTGATTTTCCAGCGATTTTCCTGCAAAAACCTCTTGCAAAATCAGACAGAATCCGCTATAATATAAGATAGCATGATATGCAATAGAAAGGAGATCAAAAAATGCCCACCAAAAACAGACCCGGCAGTAAACGGAAGCCGATGACTCGTTCCCGGCGCAGATCGAAACAGAAAAAACAGCGCCGCGGCCCTGTTATGCGGTTTCGGTTCGGGCAGCTTATCCTGATCTGGATCTTCAGCCTGATCCTCTGCTTCGCCGCTTACCTCTATAATCGGAATTTTCATCCCGAAAAAGACGTTTTCCTGAAATCAAATGATACAGAAACCGTCGATTCTGCTGTCGATTCAGAAGTGGAATCGCTTCCGGATGAAACACCCGATACCGGCGAGCCGTCCGCAGACCCCGCCGCTTCCGCCGAAACACCCACCGATGTGCCCAATGAGGAAGCCGCTGAGGAAACGCCCGCTGCGCCTACAAAAATCAATCCCGTTCCGGAATCTGCACCGCAGCCGCCGGATTATCTCACCCGCTGCGCCTTCCTCGGTGAAACGAATATCTATAACCTCGGTCAGGAAGGCATGCTACAAACGTTTAACGTCTATGCAAGCGAAAACCTTTCGCTCAACAACTATACGAAAGAATATGTCCAGCTCGGCGAAGATACCACCATTCGCATCCTCAGTGCGATCAATTCCGCAAATTGCCCCACTTATCTGATGTTCGGCACTGAGACGCTTGCGAAAAATCCGCCCGATCAGTCCGCTGACCAGTTCGATTCGCTGCTGACTTCTGTCATCGCTACGGCTCCGGAAGCAACCATCTTCGTGCTCTCGATCCCGCCTGTCACGGAAGATGCCGAAAAAGCCGATCCGCCGCTGCTCAACAGCGATATTGACAGCTATAACTCCAAATTGCTCGATCTCTGCAATAAATATAACGTCTATTACGTCGATGTGAATACCGCGCTCAAAAATAACGAGGGCAAGCTCGACCGCCTGCTCGCGCTTGAGGACGGCATCCACCTGACTCCGGAAGCCGGCAGAATGTTGCTCGATTACGTTCTGACACACGTTCCGGTCGAATAATCCAATGTATAAAAAGAACCGGCAGCGATACCGCAAAAAGGTATCTGCTGCCGGCTCTTTTTGTTTTGGAGTATCATAAAACATCTGTCTTATGAAAAGGAAAGGGAGGAAAGATCAGGAAACTTCGCAAATGAATCGCTCACTTCATTGCTTTGGTGTTCTTCCTGATGATTCTATTTTACCCTGTATTTGTGTGAAAAACGTGATGCTTTTGCGACAACAGCCGGAAACACCTTTTTATCACAAAAGACCGCCGTCCCGTGGGACAGCGGTCTTTTTTTGACGCATCATGCGCGTGACCTGATTTTACTCGTCTTCATCTTCCCGGCGCTTCCGGCACGCAAATGCCGCTGCTCCCATCAGAATTGCGACGATCATCAGACCTGTCGGTGCAGAATCACCCGTCCGGACAGAGCTTGTGGTCTTATTGCCCGTGCTGCCCGCATTCGAGGTGTTATTCGTGCTGTTGGTCGAAGTATTCGAAGAACCTGTGCCCGAACCATTCGATCTCGTGCTGCTGCTTGTCGAAGCCGCAGTCGTTGTGGTCGTTGTCGTGGTACCTGCCGTGGTTGTGGTACCAGTCGTGGTGGTCGTGGTGGTCGTAGCGTCGTCCACAGTCGTGGTGGTTTCTTCTGTTGTGGTCGTTTCCGTGGTGGTCTCAGAAACCGTCGTCGTTGTGGTTCTGTTTCTGTCATCCGAATCTTCGGTCTCGCTGACATCGGTCGTTGTGGTTTCTTCCGTTGTGGTCGATTCTGTCGTTGTCTCGGTTGTCGTTGTCTCGGTCGTGGTCGTCACTTCCGTCGTGGTCGTGGTTTCTTCGGTTGTCGTTTCTGTGGTGGTCGTGGTTTGATCATCCGTATTCACCATCTGACCATTATCGGTTGTGGTTGTGACCTCGGTGGTCGTGGTTTCTGTTACTGTCGTAGTCTCAGGTGTCGTGGTCTCAGTCGTGGTGGTAGTCGTCGTGGTCACTTCGGTTGTGGTAGTGGTGGTCGTCGTGACCTCGGTGGTTGTTGTGGTCGTCGT
>DMBA01000071.1 GCA_003446315.1 Ruminococcus sp.
TTTGTTTCCTATGATTTGATTATACCATATTGCAAAAAAAAGGTCAATATATCCGGCTGAAATTTGTATATATGCACAAAGCATATACCGAAAAGCAGTGCCGTCTTCGCCCTTTTGCAGACAAAACGGGAGCATGTTACCCGCCATGCTCCCCGTTCTGCTTATGCTTCTGTGTGTTCGTCTGCTTCCACTGTCTCCAGATTATCCATGGTTTCTTCCGGCTGGTCTGCTTCATTCGATTCTGCCGGAAAATCGCCTTCCTCTGTCTCCACTTCAAACAGATCCGGCTCCGTTTCCGTCGGCAGCGGCGGCAGATCGGAAAGCGACTGCAAACCGAATGTCCGCAGAAAATGCGCCGTCGTCCGGTATGTGACCGGTCTGCCCGGCACCTCGATTCTGCCCGCTTCTTCCAGTAAACCGCGCTCCACAAGCGTATTGACAACAGAGCCGCTGTCTACGCCGCGCACACGCTCCACAAAACCTTTCGTCACAGGCTGGTTGTATGCAATGATGGTCAGCGCTTCCATGGCGGCATTCGAAAGCGGTGTGTTCCGCTTCACTTCCAGCGCCGTTTTGATCGCCTGCGCATGCTCCGGACGGGTCGCAAGCTGATAACTGCCGCTGAGCTGCAAAAGCTGCATCCCGCTGCCCGTTTCATCCAGATAAGCTGCCAATTGCGCCGCCATTGCCGCAACCTGCGCGATCTCCAGCGGATGCTCCGGATCTGCACCGAGCGCCTCTGCAAGCCGTTCGGCTTCCATCGGTTCGCCTGATGCAAATAAGATCGCTTCCAGCGCTGCAATTTCATTTTCCAGTTTCATGTTATCCGTCCTTTATTTGCCGCCGAACATCGTTTCCAGCATGTCATTCACACGCTCCATGTGCATGCCGCGGGAGCCTTTTATCAAAAAGCAGATCGGCACGCCGGCATATGTCCGCAGGATGGCATCCAGCGCTTCCATCATCGTTTCCTGATCCGGAAATGCACAGACTTCATCTGCATATCCTGCCGCAAAATCCTCATAATTTTCGCCGCAGAAAAAGACTTTATCTGCATATTGCCGGCAAAGTGCGCCGAGTTCACGGTGACGCTCCGCGGCATATGCGCCAAGCTCGTTCATATTGCCCAGAATTGCCCACTTCTGCGCTTCGCCTGCAATCGTGCCAAGCGATTTCAATGCAGCTTCCATCGCTTCCGGATTGGCGTTGTAATAATCCCGGATGATCGTGATATTGCCGTGTTTGACACGCTCCGAACGCATCGCACCCGGCACAAAACTCCGCAGCGCCTGTGCGCATTCTGCAAGCGTCATCCCAAGATGCAGCCCTGCCGATACCGCAAGCAGCGCGTCTGTGACATTGTGCATGCCCGTCATCGGCAGAACCGTTTCGGCTGTGCTGCCGTCCGTGCGCAGACGCATTGTGAACTGCATGCTTTCTGCCGTTTCTACGATGTTTTCCGCAATCAAATCAGCATCCGGTGCGTCTGCGTGGGTGCTGTAAAACAGATTCGTTTTTGCTGAGAGCGCTTCCTTGCCGCCGTGCAAATATGCATCCTCTGCCGATGCAATCAGTGTGCCGCCGTGTGCTGCATCCGGCATGCCGTCCAGAATCTCCAGCTTTGCACGGAAAATGTTTTCCTGTGAGCCGAGATTGCCGATGTGCGCGGTGCCGATGTTCGTGATGATCGCGGTGTCCGGCTGTGCAATATTCGTCAAATTATGGATCTCGCCTGCGTGATTCATGCCCATTTCGATCACGGCAACTTCCGTTTCTGCCGGCATGTGCAGGATCGTATACGGTACGCCGACATGATTGTTATAATTACCGGAAGTCGCGTAGGTGCGATATTTTGCTGCGAGTACATGCGCGGTCATGTCTTTGACTGTCGTCTTGCCGCTGCTGCCCGTCACGCCGATCACACGCAGTCCGTTCTGCTTGCGCTCCTGCATATAACGCGCTGCAAGATCACGATAACCGCTGCCGGACGGTACCACAGCATACGGCACACCCGGATCTTCCTGCGGTTCTTCCGAAAGCAGGCAGAATACCGCACCTTTTTCCGCTGCCTGCTTTGCATATGCATTGCCGTTGAATTTTTCGCCTTTCAGTGCGATGAAACAGCAGCCCGGTGCAATCGTGCGGGTGTCTGTGCTGAATCCGGATACCAAAAGTTCCGTATCTGTGCAGTTTTTCAGCGCTGCACCAACCCGTTCCGCAATCTCCGAAACGGTCATTTTGACATGCTGATCTTCTTGCAAGAGCGCCATGCTTCAGCCCTCCTGTGCTTCCTGTGCAAATGCGATCACACGATCCAGCAGATCGGTGAACGGTACGCCCTCGGCTGCCCACATCTTCGGATACATCGAGATCGGCGTGAAGCCCGGCAGCGTGTTGATCTCATTAAACACGATCTCATTTGTGTCGCGTGTGACAAAGAAATCAACGCGGGAAAGCCCTGCGCAGCCCAGTGCACAGAAGATCTTTACCGCCCATTCGCGGACGGCTGCCATCGTGTCCGCATCAATTCTTGCGGGGATATACGGGGTGGATGTCGAGGTGACATATTTTGTCTCGTAATCGTAAAATTCAGCACCTGCGTCAATTTCACCCGCGGTTGCTGCCTTCGGCGCTTCGTTTCCGAGCACTGCCACTTCGATCTCTCTGCCGTTGATGAACTCCTCTGCAAGGATCTTTTTGTCATATTTGAACGCTGCTTCCAGTGCCGGCATCAGCTCTGCTTCGGATTTGACCTTGGATACACCGACCGAGGAACCCGTGCTGCACGGCTTGATGAATACCGGAAATGCAATGTTTTCCATGATCTTTTTGCACATTGCCGCTGCATCTGCCTGAAAATCTGTGCGGTGCAGCGTCAGCCAGTTTGCCTGCCGCACGCCTGTTGTCGCTGCGATCAGTTTGGTCACGGATTTATCCATCGACGCTGCCGATGCGCAGATGCCGCATCCGACAA
>DMBA01000302.1 GCA_003446315.1 Ruminococcus sp.
CCGCGCCCGGCGGAAGGATATTTTTTGCGAATGGATAAGAGTGTAAAACTAAGATAATACGTTGATTTTATATGCATGTGTCAGTTGTATTTGCGTGGTATTACGAAGCGTTCAACAATGGCTTTATGTTATACCGTCAGTGAAGCGGTTCGGGGGTGACAACCCCAAAAGTTGACTTGGCAGCGTAAAGCCGCCCCGATTGGAAGAGATACGAATTGTGCAGCAAATACAACTAAATAAAGGCGAAGCAAAATGGAAGCGGCACTGCCGCCGCACCCGTACCCCCGCTTTCCCGATCCCTTATACCCCCTATTAAGCCGTAAAACAGCCTTTTT
Source organism: Ruminococcus sp. (assembly GCA_003446315.1). Classification (GTDB taxonomy): domain Bacteria; phylum Bacillota; class Clostridia; order Oscillospirales; family Ruminococcaceae; genus Firm-04. The sequence goes on from DMBA01000302.1 coordinate 336, forward strand.
TGCCAAAAATTAGTGAAATAAAGGATAAGGCTTTATTAAACTGTGAGTGTGTGGGGGATGGATATTGAACGTAAGGAAGCGAAAAACAATAAGGGGTAATATGGCAAATAGTGCGTAAATGCTTTGATTTGATATATATAAAGGTGATATAAGCAATAACCGATCGGAAGAAATATGAATCGTACAATATTGCAGCAAATACTAAAAAATTAAAACAGCCCCAAACCTGCCGGATTCAAATTGCGCGTGAAATTGTTGTTTTTTTTCTTATAATATGTTATAATATCATTACCAAAATTACACCGAAAAGGAGAGAATCTGCATGGAGAAAATGCCCTATTCCGCCCGCCTGAAACTCATCGGCGAAAACAAAACCATCGCCAAAACCGGCTCCTATACCCGCGCCGACGGTGCAGAGATCAAACTCTATTGCACCGGTCAATCCCTCGCTGCGGAAACCGTTCTGGAACAGCCGGAGATTTTGCCCGATATTACGCGGAAAACAGCCTTCCGGATCGCAGACCATACCGATCATGCCGATACCATTTCTGCGATCCTCCATCTGCGGCAGCAGGGCGTTTGCGGTGAGATCATGGCGCTCAACTTCGCAAATGCAATGTTCGCAGGCGGCGGCTACCGGCTCGGCGGCGATGCACAGGAAGAAAGTCTTTGCCGCTGCTCGCTGCTCTATCACGCCATTCTCCCCCATTCGGAATACTATAATAAACACCGCTTTCGCCCATCTCCCCTCTACTCCGACAGCATGCTCATCTCCAATGCCGTCCCCATCATACGCGATATGAACGGGACGCTGCTCCCGGAACCAACCGTCTGTACATTCGTCACCTGCGCTGCCGTCAATCGAAATTACGCAAAACTGCTCTTTATCTCCGACAAAAAAATCAACGATGTGATGGAAAATAGAATCAACGGCATTGTGTGTGCGATGGTCAAACGGAAACCCGATGCCATCGTGCTCGGTGCTTTCGGGTGCGGCATGTTCGGCAATAAACGGGATATTGTGCTGCCGCTGATCGAAAAAGCTGTCAATCGCTGGGTTCCCGATGAAATGAAGGTCGTGTTCGCCCAGCCGTAACTATCTTCCGGAAGGAGTTTTGCTCTCATGCTGCATATGATACTCGGCGGTGCAGGCTGCGGAAAATCTGCCGTTCTCATCGAGAAAATCGCAGAAGCTGCTGCGAATCAGATGCCCGTGCGCACAATGGTGCCGGAACCCTATTCCTATACCTACGACAAGCGCCTCTATGCACGGCTCGGCGCTGCCGCATTCAACCGCATCCAGACCGGCAGCTTCCGGAGTCTGACTGCGGAAATCCTCGAAGCCGTTGCCGAAGAACCCCGTGACGCTGCGGATACCGTCATCAAAACTGTTGTGCTCCACAGGCTGCTCCGGAATCATGCAAAAGACCATGTGCTGCGCTTCTATGACCGCCAAGCCGATAAACCTGCGTTTCTGACCGATATGACCGCGCAGCTTACGGAACTGATGCAGTCCGGCACTTCCCCCGAACAGCTCCTGGAAGCATCTGCCGATACTGCGGAATCCAATGCCGTGCTCTCCGATAAGCTCTACGATATTGCGCGTATTTACGCGGATTATCTCGATGAGCTCGATGCACGCGGTCTGCATGATACGCTCTGTGATCCCATGACCGCTGCCAATGCTGCCAATCGCTGCCGATATCTCAAAAATGCGCATATCTTCCTCGATGAATTCGAATCCTTTACCGGCGACCAGTATGCCATGCTGGAAATCATGCTGCGGGATGCTGCGGATGTCTGGATCGCACTGCGCTCGGATAACATTGATGCGCCGGATTATACAAGGTTCGATGCCGTCAACGAAACTGCACGCAGACTCCGCGATCTCGCCGAAAAACGCTATATTCCCTTTGAAACAACCCTTCTGACACAGCAATATCGCTATGCTGCGCCTTCCCTCGCCCACCTCAGCCGCTATCTCTTTGCGGTGCAGGGAAAGCCCTTTGCAGGCGATTCGGCGGTCACCGTCTGTGAAGCGCGGGATATGACGCTCGAAACAGAATACTGCGCGGCACAGATCCGGCAGCTCCTCATGCACGGTACTTACCGCGCAGGCGATATCATGGTGGTCATGCACGATATCGGCGAATACGGTGCGCTGCTCGATGCGGCGTTCCGGCGCTATGAGATCCCCTATTTTATGGATCTGCGCAGAAGCGTTCTGCATACATCCGTTATGAAGCTCCCGCTTTGTCTGCTGGAGCTCGCTCGCCGTACCACGACCGAACAGCTCCTGATTTTCCTCAAAACACAGCTCAGTCCTCTGCATCCGCAGGAAGCTGCCGACCTCGAAAACTTCGCATATACATGGAATATCGAAGGCGTTCAGTGGGAAATGCCGTTTCCGCCCGAAATGGACGGCGCTGATATCATGGAGCCGGTGCGCGAAAAAATTATGACGCATATTCTGCATTTTCGGGCTGCGCTCCGTAAAAACGGGACAGATGCCGTCAACGGGGCTCTCGTCTGCGAATTGCTCTATCGCTGCATGCAGGATATGGAGATTCCTATGCGCCTAGGCGGTCTTGCCGCACACCTCAAGGATGAGGGCAAAGAACAGGAAGGCAGAGCGCTCCGCAGGCTCTGGAATCGCTTTACCGAATTGCTCGATGCTATGCACGAAGCGCTCGAAGATACGCCCGTGACCTTGCAGCAGCTCTCCGATCTCCTGACTGCCGTCCTGCGCAGCAATCAGATCCCTGTGCCCCCGCAGACCCTCGATGCCGTGACCGTTCAGAGCGCTGCCGCTGCACGATATGATGCGCCGAAAGCCGTTTTTGTGCTCGGTGTCACAGAAGGCAAGTTTCCCGCTGATATCTCCGCCGGCGGCTTCTTTACCGAATCCGAACGGGCGCTGCTGCGGTCGCATCAGGTCGAGCTTTCCCGTTCTGTGCGCGATCTCTGTGCCGATGAACGCCTGATCGTTTATAAAACACTCTCTGCGCCCTCGGAGCGCCTCTGGCTTTGCTATCCGCTTGCCAATGAAAACGGCAGTGCGCTCGTGCCGTCCTCGCTGCTGGACGATGTGCGCAGTCTGCTCCCTGCCGCTTTTTCACCCGATCATTTCCATTATGCAGACCGTATGGGCGCGGCTTTCTATATCTCGACAAAACGCGCCGCCTATTTCAGCTTCGCTGAAGACTATGTGCTCTCCCCTGCCGAACGCGCTTCCGTTCAGGCAATGCTCGGCGCAGATCCCGAAGAAGCCGATCGCCTGAATGCGCTCCGCCGGAAATCTGACCCCGATCGGCTCCGCATTCAGCAGCCCGATCTCATGCGGAAACTGACCCACGGCAAGCTCACCATGTCCGCTTCCCGCATCGAAGATACCATCCAATGCCCCTTTATGGGCTTCTGCAAACACGGTCTGCGGCTCTATGAACGGCAGAAAAATGACCTGAATGCCCGGTCTGCCGGCACACTCGTGCACGAATGCATGGAACGGCTCTTCCGGGAACATCCGGATCGGGATGACTTTCTCTCCATGCGCAAAGAGGATCTCCATGCACATGCCGTCCGCTGTGCAGAGGATTTTTTGCAGCAGCATCTCGGCGGCAGAGACTATAAACCAAAACGCTTTCTGATGCAGTTCGACCGCACCGTAAACCGCATGGATGCGCTCCTTTTGCATACGCAGGAAGAAATGCGGCAGTCGCAATTCCTGCCCGATGCATGCGAATTGGTCATCGGGCGCGTGCAGGATCAGGTCGGCACGGCTCCCTATCGGCTCGAACTTCCGGACGGGACTGTGCTCTTTCTCAATGGTAAGATCGACCGGGTCGATATCACCGAACAGGACGGCAAACGCTATCTGCGCATCGTGGACTATAAAACCAATCAGAAAAAATTCAGCCTCGGCAATATCTACTACGGACTGAATCTCCAGATGCTCCTCTATCTCTTTGCGCTGCTCGATGACCCCACCTATTATCCCGATGCCGAAGCTGCCGGCGTGCTCTATATGCCTGCCGGAAGCCCTGCCATGCAGAATCGGGATACCGTCAAAGACCGCGCTGCCTATATCAGCGAGTATTTCCGTATGTCGGGCACGGTTCTGCTCGACCGCGGTATCCTCTCCAAAATGGAAGAACATATCGCCGGTGTCTATATCCCCGCAAAATGCATCAATGCGGATGATCCCGACGCTGCGCCCGAAATGACAAAGGAATCACAGGTCTTTACCAAAGAACAGCTCCAAAGGCTCCGGAAATATGCCGAAGATCTGGTGCGGGACTGCGCCGCCTGCTATGCTGCCGGCAATACCGCGCCCAATCCCATGCGCGGCGGCAGCAGCGATTATTATGCCGATGCCTGCGCCTATTGCAATTATCACAGCATTTGCGGCGTGACCGATGATGATACCGCATGCATGCGCCGTGCGTTGCCACCCGCAAAAGCAAATGCTGCTATGCTCGCCGTCATGAACGGCGAAACGGAAGGAGATGCACAAGATGAGTCAGTGGACACCTGAACAGGAAGCCGCCATCCTCGCAAAAGGCGCTTCTGTTGTCGTCAGTGCCGCTGCGGGAAGCGGTAAAACTTCGGTGCTCGTTGAACGCCTGATCCGCTTGCTCTCCGATCAGGATCAACAGTGTCCCGCTGAAAATATGGTCGTTGTTACCTTTACAAAAGATGCCGCCGGAGAAGTCCGGAAACGCCTGAATTCTGCGCTCAGCCGTAAGATCCAGTCGGAACCGGATAACGAATGGCTGCGCCGTCAGCAGACAATGCTCCACAGCGCAAAGATCTCGACCATTCACGGCTTTTGCTTCGATCTGCTGCGGGAACAGTTCTCTGCACTCGATATCCCCGCTGCGTTCCGCATCATGGATGAGAAAGAAGAAGATGAACTGCGCATCGCTGCGGCTGCACAAGTCCTCGAAGCCTTCTATGCAGATGCCGAAAATGACCCTGAGATCGCCGAAAAGCGCAAGCTCCTGCTGGATGCCTTCTGCGGGCAGAATGATGCGCTGCTCGATGCACTTTTGCTCCGGCTCTATAACCTCACCGTCGAAACACCGTTCGGGGAATATCTCACAGAAGATGCTGCCGCTGCCTGCGAAAACGGTACGCTCCGCACGCGCGCTGCCGAAATGATCGCGGAACAGGCAAATGAGGTCAGGACACTCTATCAGCATGCAATGCGCATTGCAAAAGATGTCGGCTACGAAAAAGCCATCGCTGCACTCCAAGATGAACTGACACAGGCAGAAGCACTCTGCGAGGCTGCCAATAACGCGCATTTTTCCCGTATCTGCGGCGTTTTGGAGAATTTCAGCAAAAAAGCACCCAGTCAATCCAAAAAGTGCGGTACCGAAACACAGCGTGCCGGTATCCGGGCGCTGCGCAATCATGCCGTCGCCTGTATGGAGCGTATGAAAAAAACATGGATCGTTCCTTTGCGCTATGCAGATGCCGATCTCAAACGGCATGCCGATATTCTCCATGCGCTGACCGGTCTGATCGGGGCGTTCCGGGATGCGCTCACTGCCATGAAACTGGAACGCGGTGCGCTCGGTTTCAGCGATGCCATGACCATGACCCTCTCGCTGCTCGCCGAACGGCTGCCCGATGGCTCGATCGTCAAAACGCCGCTTGCCGAACAGCTCTCCATGCAATATGCCTACATCATGATCGACGAGTTTCAGGATGCGGATAATCAGCAGGATCTCATCTTTCGCATGCTCTCCCGCGGCGGCGATGCTTCCCGCTACGGCAGCAATCTCTTTGTCGTCGGAGACAGCAAACAGTGCATCTACCGCTTCCGCAATGCAAATCCCGAAAACTTTTATCGCGCCATGCGGGAAGCTGCACCCTATCAATCTCCGCTGCTGACCGAAAATACCTGCATCCGCCTGAACCGCAATTTCCGCAGTGCGCAGGAAGTCGTTGACACCGTCAATATCGTATTCTCCATGCTCATGACCGAACAGATCGGCGAGATCTGCTATGACGACACGCAAATGCTCGTGCGCGGCGCGGATTATCCGGACGCTGTGCGCAATACAGAGCTGGTGCTCTATCAGCGCCCGCGCTCCGGTGCTGCCGATCTTGAAGCGAATCTGACCGCGCAGCGCATCGCCTTCCACCTCAATCATCAGACACCCGTTAAAGGCGCGGACGGTACGCTCCGTCCCTGCGAACCGCGTGATTTTATGCTGCTCATGCGCAATTCCACCCATATGCCGCAATATGCTGCTGCCCTGAAAGCTGCCGGCATTCCGGTCTGCGCCATCGAACAAAAAGGCTATCTCGCTTCTCCCGAATTGCTCCTGCTGCTCGATATCCTGCGGGCGGTGGATAATCCCCTGCTGGAGATCCCGCTGACTGCGGCAATGCTCTCCCCGCTGTTCGGCTTTACCCTCGATGAAGTGCTCGAACTGCGGCTCTACGGCGAGAAAAATAAACTGTTTACTGCGATGGATGCCTACCGCAAAGCTGCCGCAGACGGCGAATTGCAGCCCGATCCCGATCTGCTGCGAAAATGTACCGATCTGCTCGATTTTCTCGAATCTATGCGTCTGCTCTCCGCCATCGAAACGCCGGAACAGCTCATTCGCCGGATCTTTGAAGATACCGACTTTCTCGGTCTGATGCAGATGCGTGAGGGCGGTGCGCAGAAAAAAGCGAATCTGCGTGCGCTGCTTACCTATGCTGCCGGTTTTGAAGATACGCACGGCGGCGGGCTTTCTGCCTTTCTGCGCTATCTCGATTCCATCCTCTCCCGCGGCAGCGATCTCAAGGGCGGCGGCGTGCCTGCCGGTACCGAAAATGCCGTGCGCATCAAAACCATCCACGCTTCCAAAGGGCTCGAAGCGCCGTTCGTCATTCTCGCCGAATCTTCCGCCGGTTTCACCAAAACAGAGAAAAATGACGAGAAATTGCTGCGGTATCATGCGGCGTTCGGCATCGGGTTTTTGCTCCATGACCCCGATACCTTTACCGTCGGCAGAACTTTGCCGTGGCAGGTCATTCAGGAACGTGCAGCGCAGGAACAGCGCAGCGAGGAAATGCGCCTGCTCTATGTCGCGCTGACCCGTGCGCGGGAATATCTCATTCTCCCGCTGGGCTATACCGCAACCGACCTCAAAGACAATATTCCCGCAATCGCTGCCGAACAAGCCGCCATCGGACAGACCGACAGCCTCACCGCTTCCGGCGGCAGCTACGCCGACTGGCTCATCATGGCTGTGCTGCGTAATCCTGCATGCGCCCTCATGCGGCAGCAACTCGCGCCGGATGCCGAAAGCGATCCGCAGCAGCCGTTTCTGCCCGCGGTCATCCTCGCCTGCCAAGACGAAGATGTGTCGGAATCAGACAGTCCTGTATCTGACTCCGATGCACCCGATGCCGACCCCGCACTCACTGCCATCCTGACAGAACAATGCAAATTCGTTTACCAGAGCAAAGAAGCCCGTCTGACTGCAAAATACGGCGTTTCCGAGCTCGCAAAAGAAGACGATTTCGCCGTATCTCTGCGCAATCCGCTGTTTACACGGGAAAAGCACGGTCTTTCCGGTGCTGAACGCGGTACGGCAATACATACCTTTATGCAATATGCCGATTTTGCTGCCGCTGAGAACGATATTGCGCAGGAAGCAGAACGTCTGCATGCCGAAGGCAGACTCACGCTCCGGCAGATGCAGGCTGTCAAAAAGAGTACAATTGCACAGTTCTTCCAGTCTCCGCTGTATGCAAGGATCAAACAGGCGAAACAGGTGCGGCGGGAACAAAAATTCACCGTCCGGCTCAGCGATCTCCGGCTCAACGGTAAACTTGCACATCTCGGCGCGGATTATGCAGGTACGGACGGCATGCTGATCGGTATTATGGATCTCGTCTTTGCAGAAGCTGACGGCATCGTGCTCGTGGACTATAAGACCGATTATGTGAAAAAAGCAGAGGAATTGCTCGATATGTACACAGAACAGATCCGCCTTTATGCCGAGGCGCTCCGTCTGCTGACCGGCTCGCCGGTCAAGGCTTGTTATCTCTATTCGGTTGCAAAAAATGCAACTGTTCCGGTCGATCTTTAATAAATGAACAGGGGGTATTCCAAATGGAAACAACAATCGAAGCACTGAAAAATGCAGTTGATGCTGCGAAAACCATCGTGTTTTTCGGCGGTGCGGGTGTCTCGACGGAAAGCGGCATCCCCGATTTCCGCAGCGTGGACGGACTGTATCATCAGAAGTATGATTATCCGCCCGAAACCATCCTCAGCCACAGCTTTTTCCTGCGGCATACCGATGAATTTTATCGGTTCTACCGTGATAAACTGCTGGCGCATGATGCAAAGCCCAATCAGGCGCATCTCAAACTCGCGGAGCTCGAACAGGCAGGCAAGCTCAATGCCGTCATCACACAGAATATTGACGGGCTGCATCAGGCTGCCGGCAGCAAAAAAGTGCTGGAGCTCCACGGCAGCGTGCTCCGCAACTATTGCATGGACTGCGGCAAGTTTTATGATGTCAGCGCTGTGAAAGACTGCAAGGGGCTCCCCCGCTGCTCCTGCGGCGGACTCATTAAGCCGGATGTCGTTTTGTACGAAGAAGCGCTTGATTCCGATGTCATGGATGAAGCCATTCGCTGCATTCGGGAAGCCGATATGATGATTATCGGCGGCACTTCCCTCGCTGTCTATCCCGCTGCCGGTCTGATCCATTACTTCAAAGGCAATACGCTGGCGCTCGTCAACCGCGATGCAACACCGATGGACCGCAATGCAGATATCGTTCTGCATCAAAAAATCGGAGCCGTTTTCTCCGCACTCTGAAATGCAAAATACCCGACAGGTCTGGGATACCTGTCGGGTATTTTGGGATGCTATCTTTATCCTCTGGATGGGATTCTTGCAATGATTTTTCCAGCAAAATCGTTGAAATTCTGAGTCTGGAGCATGATCTTGCCAGGCCCTGTCAGTTTGGTCAGGAACAAGCCTTCACCGCCGAACAGGATATTGCCAAGGCCTTTGACAGTCTGGATCTCATACTGCACGCTGTCCTCAAACGCAACCACGTTGCCGGTATCAATCAGCATCTGTGCGCCTGCCGGAAGCTGATACTGGATCAGGTCGCCGTCAACCTCAAGGAATGCCATGCCGCTGCCGGAGAGCTTTTGCAGAACGAATCCCTCTCCGCCAAGCAAGCCGGCTGTGAATTTCTTTGTGAATGTGACATCAAGCTGCACACTCTGCTCTGCGCAGAGGAATGCACCTTTCTGACAAATCAGCGGCATGCTGCTGACCTCGACCGGTACGACTGTGCCGGGGACGGTTGCACCGAATGCGATGGTCACATTATCTGCCTGTGCGGTGTAATTTGCCATGAAGAGCGATTCGCCGGCAAACAATCTGCCGATGCTCTTGCCGATTCCGCCGCGTGCATTCGTATTCATCACGATTCCGGGAGTCTGCCAAATCATACCTCCGGACTGTGTATACATGGATTCTCCTGCCATCATTGTGACCTCAACTGCGGGAACAGTTTGTCCAAGAATTTGATATTTCATATGCTGACTCCTTTCATGTGCCGCATGACTTCATTTTGCAGCCGAACTCTGCTGCTCTTATAGTATATCATATTTTTATGCGTTTGACAATATTAAAAAGATGAATATTTGTTTAAGTTTTGAAAACACTGTTTTTTTACATAATATAGAAAACGGAGCACAACTTTTGCTGTGCTCCGTTTATTTGTGAGATTACAGGGTAATCAGGAAAGCAATTGCTTTCAGGATCATGACGATATCGTTCTGATCCTGCTTGCCGGAACCGTTGCAATCTGCGTTTACAAGACCCTGCTCATTGATGGTTGCAGTGGAATCTTCTGCCAGGAATCTTGCGAGGAGAACTGCATCGGATACGTCAACAGAACCGTCACAGTTTACGTCACCCTTCATGGTTACCGTGATGATCGGCTTTGTGGTCGTGGTGGTGGTTGTAGTCGTGGTTGTGGTGGTGGTAGGCTTTGTGGTGGTAGTAACAGTTGTGGTTGTGGTGGTTACTTCCTCAACCTTGATCTCCTGCGGCAGCTTGATGATGTCGTTGTAGAAGGACTTCGGCTGGCAGTTTCCGTCGAACGGCAGCGGCTTACCGCCGTCTTCGTAATTATTTCTCCAGCTTGCGGAATCGCAGTGACCCCACAGAGTCAGGGAAGAAATGTTCTTGTGGCGCTCCATTGCTGCTCTGAAGATGTCAACAAACAGGCTTGCACCGTTGGTTGCTGCGCAGTTGGTTACGTCGAGCTCGGTGATCTGAACATCCAGACCGAGACTGTTGAACTTGTCGATGGTATCTGCATAGGAATTCCAGCCGCCTGCGTTGTTCTTGTGTGCGCTGCCGGAACCGCCGAAGTCAGCAGCGTGCATGTGGGACTGCATACCGACACCGTCGATGTAGTCGCCAGCCTGCTGGATCTTCTTCGCCATGTTGTAGAGGTCGTTGGTCTTTGCGGAGAGGTACTCGTTGTAATCGTTCAGGTAGAGCTTGCAGTCTGCCGGAGCATACTTTCTTGCATACTTGAATGCGTTGATGACGAATTCGTCGCTCTTGTAGAGAGACCACCAGTCAGAATATTCTTTGCCGTTGCCGCGGAATCCGCCGCCGTCGTTCTGGAACAGCTCGTTGCAGACATCGTAAGCATAGACTTTGAGTCGCGGATAATCTCTCTTGAGGGTATCAAATGTGTTCTTGATCATGCTTTCCAGACGCGCATTCATGCGATCCTTGGAAACCATTGCGCCGTTGTCGCTGAAGTTTTCTCTGAAGATCCAGCCCGGAGTCTGGGAATACCAAACGAAGGTGTGGCCGCGGAGACCGATGCCGTTATCTTCGCAGAACTTGAGGATCGGAGCTGCCGCAGAGAGGTCGATTGCGATGTTATCGCCGGAAGAACCGTATCTGTTGCAGATCGTATCCGGTTTCATTTCGTTTTCGCAGGTAATAGAGTTGAAGTTCTGTTTGATGAAGTTGGTGACCTGAGGGTTGCGTGCGTTGTTTGCGTTCAGGCAGGTACCGAGTCTGAAATACTTACCCATGTAATCCTTGAAGCCTGTGCCGCCTTCCACATAGCTGTAATCATTGTTCTGATGTGCTGCGATGCCGGTGCCTGCCGGAATCGGCGGATTGGACGGGCCATCTGTTACTGTGGTGGTAACGATCGGGGTAGAGCCGTCAGATGTCAGCTTGATGTCATCAATGAAGAACGGGATCAGATCCTTTGCAGTCGGATTCTCGGTATACTTGGTCTGGATATACAGTGCAATGTCAGTTGCGCCTGCCGGAATGGTGAACGTATCTTTCAGATTTGCCCACTTGCCGCTGGTCGCATCTACATCCACGATATCATCGTAGCTTGTAGAGCTGCCGTTCTTATACATCACGCCGAGGGTGAATGTCTCGGAGCTGTATTCCTTGTTGTCATATGCAACATAGCCGTCGAAGGTGTAGGTCTTGCCAGCCTGAAGCTCAGAGCTTTCAACCTGGAAGCCGTTCCATGCGCCGTCTCTGCCGGTGACATACAGGGACTTTTTGCCGCCGTGTGCCATGTGATCGGTGAGACCATACTGAACGGAGCTGCCGCCTCTGGATGTCCAGCTTGTGCCGGAGCCTTCGAAGTCATCGGAGACACCGCTGCCGGAACCGCTCGGCTTTGTGAAATCAACGATTGTGCTGGGATCCGGAGCAGTTGTTGTTGTCGTTTTGCTCGGATCTTCCTTGGTGTAAACATCGAGTTCCTTGACATTTGCTTTACCGCTGCTCTGCCAGCCTTCTGCGTTCAGAGCAACTTCATACAGGTTGCCGATGCCCCAGCCCTGTGCAGCCCATGCTTTGAAGTGATCGGAAACGGTGATGTGACCGGATGTTCTCTTGGACTGACGGACGCTGAAATACTGCTTAAAGGTTTCGTAGCTGCTGTTGATAGACGGGCCGCTGTGATCCATCTGGAAGATCTTGTACTGTGCACCGTCGATGGTGACGATCTTGCCCTGTGCATCCGGGCACCAGTCTTTCCAGTCTTCGATGATGTAGTACTCAACCAGCGGCGGATTGCCTGCTGCACCCTGGTTCTGGAACCAGCCGTAAACGCACAGACGGGAGTTGCCGTTGATGCTGCCGGTCTGCTGGTAGTCTGCATCGTAATCCATACCGATGTACTCATAATCGGTTGCTTTCTTTTTCGAACCGAAATCCAGACCGCGGCGTGCAAGGAAGTTACCGCCGTTGTTGGTGCAGTTCCACTCTGCAGTGAACGTACAGCCCGGGCCGAGCTTCATGGAGCCGGTACCGCCCTTGCTCTTATCGAGCCAGATCTCGTAGCTGTAGCCGTCAACATTCGGTTCTTTGTACTGACCGTTCTGGCTGTTGACCGTCAGCGTATCGCCGACCTTTGCCGCATATGTCGTCAATGACATACCCGGCACCGATGTGATCGCGAGCACGGATGCGCTCAGCAATCCAAACAGTTTTCGCTTCATAAGAAATCCCTCCAATTTTTCATAAAAGCGTGTTACTATTCTGTACAGTTTCGCCGTACAGATGCTTACAGTTTCATTCTAGCACAAAAAACTTCCAAAGTCTAGAGCATTTTTTGCGATGTTTGCAGACGACTTTTCATTTTTTGCGGTTTTCTTTTGTTTTCAGACAAATGTTGTGGCAGAACAGACGTTTTTGACGTTTCTTAGGGATTCCGGCTATGTTTTCGCGCATTTTTGCAAGGAATCACGCCAAAAATCTCGAAAGACGAAAAACAACATAATTGCTATGGGGTGTAATATTATTGCCCACTTTGCCGAAATATTCAACTAAAAAACGCAATATATAAAGAGCCTGACGCAATTCTTTACGAGTCGCTAAAATTTGAGAATGTATGCATTTTCGGCGCTCTTTATCAGATCATTCACAATTTTATGATTTTTATGTGCATAATTCTGCAAATCGGTTTCTGCCCTCTTGACAAACATATGTTTTTCTGATACAATAGAGTTATAGAACATTTGTTCTCTTTTGTTTTCAGCCATACAGACCGTGAAGGAGGATGCTGCAACATGATGAATCAGAACGCAAACCAACTGGAAACGGATATGCCTTATTCCAAAATGCTGCTCTGCTATGAGCAGGCTGCCGCCTTAGTCCAGGCAAGACGCGCCGAGCTGCGGGATGAACTGCGGGCACTCGTCACCCATAAAGAAGGCTCGAAAGCCTCTGCACTCGCCCAGAATATGCTCGAAAAACGCATCATGACGCTGCGCGATGAATATGACGATCTCTCCGATGCCATCCGGGAGATCCGTATTTATGCAGAAAGGGAAATGCATTGACCCGCCGCAGACGCTACGGGGTCAGCGCCGATGTTCTGGAATTTGACCCCGAACTCGTCAAACGCCTGACCAGAAATACAGATGAAGCAATCTTCGGAAGCGACCCGGATCAGCCGAATCCTGCGCTCAATGCACTCCGTCTTGCATGGGTAAAGGAACTGACCCCATGTCAGCGGCAGTATCTCACGCTCTATTACTCCAACCACATGACAATGACCCAGATCGCAGCAGAATGCGGTGTCAATGTTTCGACCGTCTGCCGGACACTCTCCCGCGGCAGAAACAGACTCCGCCGCGTGCTGCAATATTATTTTATGTAATATCTTGACTTTTGCCTGCGAATGCTTTATAATAGTGACAACGATCAACGCATCAAAAGGGGGTTTTGCATATGGATGAACTGGAGCTGAGACTCGCTGAACTGGAGTCGGCACAGGAAGATCTCGAAAAGGATACCGGCAAACTCTCCGTTCAGACGGAACGGACTGCCGCACTGCTCGATAACGCGCTCGAAACACTCGGCTCGCTCTCTGCTTCCCAGCAAGAAATGCAGCAGACGCTGCTCAATATGCAGCGGCATCTCGATGTGCTCACCAGCCGCATCGAACAGCTCGATGATACTGCCGATCTGGTCGAAGACCACTATGCCGCACTCAAAGGCGAGGTCAATGCACTCTCCCGCGATATGGACAATATCTATGAGGATATGAATGTGCTCGCTGCGGAAACCAGAAACCGCAGCATCAAACTAAAAGAACAGGTCGAACGCTATTTCTGGGATGCCGAATCCGAAGATGAGGAAGAAGACGAGGAAGAAGAAGAATGACCGTTTTTGCGTCATTTTTCGCAAAAAAATTGTTTGATTTCAGACAGGATGCAAAAAATGCATCCTGTCTTTTTTGTGTTGTTTTCCTCATATCTGCTTGTGTTTTGCCGGTTCACCTGCATTTTTGCATATAAACTTTCTGCACTTTGTCCATGAATTCTGCGTAATGTGTATTGCTTTCTTTTGTTTTGTGCGGTATAATGCAAACATGGGGATACAAGTGCAGAAAAAATGCACAGTATCACAAATTTCGAAAGATGCATCGCCGGCACGCTGAAGCTGCGCATCGCCGTTCAACCCCTTCTGAACCGCTTTCGCCGTATCACTGCCCGCTGTGCACCGTCAGCCAAGATATCATTATTTTTTGGGGGAAATCATATGAAACGTAAACGTATCTCAGCGGTTATGACCGCTGCGGCATGCGCGGCGGTGATGCTGTCCAGTATGCCCGTTTCTTTTGCGCAGGCTTCCCAATTTGTGCAAAATGACTTCGAAACAACTTACGGCGGGTGGTATTCCGAATCCGCAGACGATGCCGCTGTCATCACGGCGATCGACGGCATCGGATTCAACGGCTCCCGCGGTATGCAGATCACCGGCAGAACCGATTCTCAGGACGGCCCTGTCTCTGAAAAAGATCTCTTCCTCGTCGGCGGACAGCGCTTCGAATATTCCGTGCGCGTCAAAGCCGATTCCGATCAGCGCTTCACTTTCTCCGTTCAGACCACCGATCCGGAAACCGGCGGCGTAACGGTCAAAGTCCTCGACAAACAGTATGTCAAGGCAGGTCAGTGGGCTACCCTTTCCGGTTCCTATAAGGCACCTGCAAACGCGCAATCCTTCAAATTGAAAATTACAACGGATTCTACTGCCGATTTCATCTTCGATGATGTCATCGTTACCGGCAAGGGCGCGCTCGTCGCGCATGCCGACCACGGTACCGGCATCAAAGACTGGCTCGTGAACTACGGAATCCGTTCCGGAAATATCTTCAACGGCAATACTATTAATAATACTGACATCAAGAACATTCTCCTGAAAGACTGCAACGCCATTGAGTGCGAAAATGAAACCAAGCCCGATGCGACACTCGTCCAGAGCGGCTCTACTGATACCAATATCAGGGTCAAGGCAGACAGCTTTGCGAAAATCGCTGACTTCTGCTCTGAATACAACCTCGCTTTCCGCGGCCATACACTCGTCTGGCACAACCAGACACCGGAATGGTTCTTCAAGTCCAATATGGGCGCAAATTCCGGCAGCTATGTCAGCGAAAGCACCATGAACCAGCGCCTCGAAAGCTACATCAAGAATATGTTCAACCTCTATGCCACACAGTATCCGAAGCTGAACCTCTATGCTTATGATGTCTGCAATGAGTGCATGAACGACCAGAACGGCGGCCCCCGTCAGGCTGGTTATAATGACGGCAAATCTCCGTGGGTCGCTGTTTACGGCGATAACCACTTCATCGACAAGGCATTCGAATATGCAAGAAAATATGCACCGGCAAACTGCCACCTGTTCTATAACGACTATAATGAATATGCAGGCTTCAAACGCGATGCCATCCTGACCACCGCAAAGCGCATCAAGGCTGCCGGCAATCTCGACGGCGTTGGCATGCAGTCCCATATCAATGCAAATGCAAATGATAGCTGGAGCGGCGAAAATGCTTATCTGACCGCACTCAAAATGTATCTCGAAGCCGGTTTGGAAGTTCAGATCACGGAGCTGGATATCTCCACCGACGGCGGCACCTTTTCCCTCGATCAGCAGGCAAACAGATATAAAAATATCCTCAAGGCTGCTGTGGATTGGAATGCCGATAAATCACACGAAAACAGAGTCACCCTGTTCCAGGTCTGGGGCCCGAATGACGGCAACTCCTGGGTCGGCACCAACAAGCAGGGTCAGAGCAACGCCCCGCTGCTCTATGACAAAAACAATAAACCGAAGGCTGCTTACTCTGCACTTCAGAGCGTCGTTCCGCAGTCTGAATGGGGCAATGGCTCCGAATTCCCCGACAGCTTCGAAGTAAAGCCGCCGGAAGTCGATGAAAACGGCTACTGGTTCCACTATACCTTCGAAAGCGGCGATGAAGGCTTCAAGAGCCGCGGCGGTGAAACCGTTGCTCAAAGCGGCGAAGAAGCATATATCGGTTCCAAGTCCCTCAAAGTTTCTGACAGAACCGCTGCATGGAACGGCTGCGTGCATAATCTCAGCAGCAGCATCTTTAAGCCGGGCGAGGAATACAGCTTCAGCGTTGCCGCAAAATATACCGACGGCAGCTCGACCGATAAGTTCCACTTCACCATGTCCTATACCGACAGCGAAGACGTTGTGCAGTACGTCAAGATTGATTCCCAGGATGCTGTGAAGGGCGAATGGGTTCAGCTCTCCAACACCAACTTCAAGATCCCCGCTGATGCTACCGGCGTTCAGATCTATGTCGAAACAGATTCCAGTGAAGTTGATTTCTATATCGACGAAATGATTGGCGCTCCGGCAGGTACGGTCATCCAAGGCCCCGGCCCGGCTCCCAAAAAGCTGCTCGGCGATGTTGACTGCGACGGTACCCTCACTGCAAAAGACCTCTCCGCTATGAAAGCTGCCATCAAATCCGGCACCTTTGCAAGCAATATCGCAAAGATCAATGCCGATGTCGATCAGAGCAGAAAAGTCGATGCGGATGATGCTTCCTATCTCATGCAGTATCTCGTCGGCAGAATTGATGAGTTCCCGGTCGCTGAGATCCCGCTGGATGTTGAAGGCGCAAGAGCTGCGTTCAAGGACGTGAAATTCGGTACTTCCCTCAAAAAGGATTCCGAGAATAACCCCTGCACCACCCAGCGCTTCGGCGCAGACCCCGGCTGGCTCGTTTACGGCGACAGACTCTATCTCTATACCACGAATGATGCGTTTGAATACTATTCGGACGGCAGACTCCAGATCAATACCTATAACTCCGGTACCATCAACTGCATCTCTACCAGTGACCTCGTCAACTGGACAGACCACGGTGCGATCCCCGCTGCTGACAAAAACGGCAGAACCCAAAACGGCGCTGCAAAGTGGGCTTACAATGCATGGGCTCCGGATGCGATCCATAAGAAGATCGACGGAAAAGACAAGTTCTTCCTCTACTTCGCAAACAACGGCTCCGGTGTCGGCGTTCTGACCGCTGACAGCCCCACCGGTCCCTTTAAGGATCCGCTGGGCACTGAGCTCGTTTCCAAGTCCAATACCCCGAACATGAATGACGTTGTCTGGATGTTCGATCCGGGCGTTTACTACGACGAAGATACCGATGAAGGCTATCTGTTCATGGGCGGCGGCGTTGATAACAGAGATAAATCTAACCCGAAGACCGGCAGATGCATGAAGCTCAACAGCGACATGATCTCTGTTGACAAGAGCACCGTCACCACGCTCGAAAACCCCTATCTCTTTGAGGATTCTTCCCTCATCAAGATCAATAATCTCTGGTACTATTCTTATTGCGCAAACTGGAATGTTCCCGGCGGCACCAATATCAACGGCGTTTCCTTCGGCAATGCAGATATCCTCTACATGTGCTCCTCGAATCCGCTTGGCCCGTGGACTTCCCAGCAGCTCAAGGGTATGGTATTCGCAAATACCGGTTCCCAGCGCATCGACAACGGCGGTAATAACCACCACTCGATCATTAAGTTTAAGGACAAGTACTATGTTGCTTACCACTCCCGTCAGCAGGCTCTCCGGATGGGTCTGACCTTCATCGACAAGAATCATCCGAATGACCGTTCCAAGGACAGCAACGACGGTAACTATCGTTCGACTCAGATCAACGAGGCAACCTTTAACCCCGCAACCGGTCAGATCTCCTGCAAGGGCGATATGACAGGATGCAGCCAGCTCGAAGCTCTCGATCCGTATGTGACCGTTCAGGCTGAAACAATGGCAAATCAGTCCGGCATCCAGATCAGCGGCGTTGGCGATACCGTCGTAACCGATATTGACGCGGGCGACTGGGTTCAGCTCAAGGGCGTTGACTTCGGTTCCGGCGCAACTTCCCTGACTGTCCGCGCTTCTTCCAAGAACGGCGCTTTCATCAAAGTGACCGCAGGCGGCCCGAACGGCGATGAAATCACTTATGTGGAGATCCCGGAAGGCGGCAATATGTCCGATATCACGGTTCCGGTTCTGGGCAATGCTTCCGGCAAGACCAATGTGACCTTCTCCTTCTCCGGTCAGCTCGAATTCGATAGCTGGCAATTCCACAAATAAGAAATCCTCTCTCCCTCCCCTTTTTTAGATAAGCCCCCCAAAGACGGCTGTGTGTTCTGAGGTTTTTGCCTCAGACGCACAGCCTTTCCTATTTATCTGCTAACTTTATGTTCTTGCATCTTCGACAAAGACATAGCGATTAAGTTGGGCGGTTCTCCGAATTTTGCGCCGAACCCTTGCACTTCCCTTCCTTTTCATTTATAATAGTATTACAAACTATATTTCGAAAGGGGTTTTTCGGTATGAAAAAAATGTTGCAGAGGAACATTTCCATTCTGACCGCTGCGGTGACTGCCATTGCATCGCAGACATTTGCTCCGCTGACGACGGGTAACGCAGCAGCAAATGTGATCTTGACCATCGAGGGCGAGTCGATGGAAGGCGCAGATCTTTGGACTTCCATCTATCAGACAGAGCTGCCGGGTTACAGCGGGGACGGGTTCGCTTATCTGACAGCTTCTCCGATGAGCTTCAAAGTCACTGTGCCGGATGACGGGCTTTACAGCGTCAATGTCCGCGGTGCACAGATCCTCAATCAGGAAGGCAGAATGCAGACTGTCAAGGTCAACGGAAGCAAGTATACCAAGGTCATCCCGTATGTGGATAAATGGACGGATCTCAGCTTTGGTCTGGTGCGCCTCAATAAAGGCGAAAATGAGATCGAGTTTATCAGCGAATATGGCTATATGGCGATCGACACGGTGACCATCGCGGAAGCAGAGTTCCCCGATCTCTCCGTTGCGGATGCTGCAACCTGCGATCCGGATGCTACGCCGGAAACAAAAGCACTGATGCAGTATCTCCACAGCGTTTACGGCAAGCATATTCTCTCCGGTCAGCAGCAGATCTACGGCGGCGGAAACAGTGTCTCCACAACCATCCGCTATGACGCGGCTTCCGATTCCTGCGTGGATTCCGACGGCAAAACCTATACCATCGACCGGGACAGCAAGGATACCGATAAAGACGGCAATCTGTTTTATTGGCATTGCAGCGATGAAAACGGTCAGGTGTATACCTACGATACGCAAAACCGGAATTATGGCTATAACTATTATGATAACGATGTCGATCTCATCTATAAGCTGACCGGCAAGTATCCCGCCATTCAGGGCTTCGATTTCGGCAGCTACTGCCCCTGCTATAAGTGGGATGACGGCGTGACTGACCGCATGATCGAATGGACAAACGAAAAAGGCGGCATCTGCACCGCTTCCTGGCATATCAATGTGCCGACCGCGATCGCTGATTATACACTCGGCGAACCGCTGGATTTCAACAAGACCACCTATTCTGAGAAAACAGACTTCAAAACCGCAAACTGCATGGTCGAAGGTACCTTGGAATATGATTATTTCCAGCTTTGCATGGAGAATCTTGCGGCGGAATTGAAAAAGCTCCAGGATGCAAAAGTCCCCGTCATCTTCCGCCCGTTCCATGAGGCAGAAGGCAACGGCGGTAAAGACGGCGCCGGTGCGTGGTTCTGGTGGGCAAAAGAAGGCACTGAAGTCTATCATCAGCTCTGGTCGCTCCTTCAGGATACGCTCGAAAATGAATACGGGCTGCATAACCTGATCTGGGAGCAGAACCTCTATGCTTGGTCGGATGACTCCGCACTCTGGTATTCCGGCGATGACAAGGTCGATATCGTCGCTTATGATAAGTATAACACCCAGTATCACCGCCATGACGGCAAAACTTCCGGCCCGAACCTCGATGCGGAAAGCGGCATCTTCTATTCACTTGTTGACTTTACAAACATGAAGAAAATGGTCGCTATGGCGGAAAATGACTCCGTGCCCAGTCTCGATAATATGCAGATCGAGCACGCAAACTGGCTCTATTTCTGCCCGTGGTATGACTCCCAGCAGAGCTACTTCGTTTCCGGCACCGATTATCAGGATCACGATGAGCTGAAAAAGCTCTATAACAGTGAATTCTGCCTGACCCTCGATGAGCTGCCGGAAGACCTCTTTTCAAATTCCGATGTTCCCCCGACCGTCACAACAACCACCACCGCTTCTACCCCTGCTCCGCAATCCGATGTCAGGCTGGGTGATGTTAATTGTGATACTGATGTCGATGTCAGTGACGCTGTTCTGCTGGCGCGTTTCCTTGCAGAAGACTCGGAAGCAACCGTGACAGAAAAGGGTCTGCTCAATGCCGACTGCAACAAAAACGGCTCTCCCGATCAGGAAGATATTGTCTCGATCCTGAAAGCCATCGCATTTCTGATTGAACTGTAAACAAATGAAAAAGCCGTCCCTGCTTATGCCGGTACTCATATAGAAGTTTTGCCCCTGAGTGTTACAAAGCACTCAGGGGCATTGTGCATATTTATGTTGCTAAGCTAAATCAGAATTTGCGGGTATAACTTCTCCCAA
>DMBA01000229.1 GCA_003446315.1 Ruminococcus sp.
CAGCAGGGTTACCCGCAGCAGGGCTATCCCCAGCAGGGCGTTCAGCAATCTGCATATCTCAATCCGCAGCAGGCAGCGCCGTATCAGCAGAACGGCGGTATTGTTTCACAGCCGCTGCATTCCGGCATGATGCAGCAGAGAAGCATCTATCAGCAGCCGCAGGGCGGACAGAGCGTTATGGTCTCTCAGAATCTTGCATCAAACGGCGGTACATATAAGAACCGTCTTGCGAGCTTCATGGATGATGAAGCTGCCGCAGCCGCTGATGAGGCGGAAGAAGCTGAGACCGGTCTGAGCAAAGACGAGATGCTGAAAAAAGCGAAAGAACGGAAAAAAGTTGCGAAGAATAACTTCGGATTCAAAAAGAATGGTTTATAATTCAGCTCTTTGCTGAAAAACGGTATGCCATAGTATTTCTGATGTTCTGTCAGGAATGCTATGGCATTTCTATTGATCGGATATGCATCCGAATACAGAGGTGAGCACAGAACATGGATCAACATATTGAAATGCTGGGAAAGATCAAAAGCAAAGATGATTTTATCGTATTTATGCGATTATTCGCACCGACGGCAGACGATCCGTCCGTGAAATGCTATCTGGAATCGCTGACGGCGTGGGCTGCGGATATGGATGGATATTACAGGAATACCGGCAAAGAAATTCCGGCAGATATCAACTGGGATTTTATCGCTTCGCTGCTTTATGCAGGCAGTATCTACGAATAACGAAGCATTCCATGCCCCTAAGCGCTCTCTTAGGGGCTGACTGCTTATGATATTCGGTGCGTTTCGCTTCAACGATTTGACAAACAATGCATTGACATGGTATAATAAAGAGGAATGCAAAATAGAAAGGCGGTACAACATGTCCCTATGCTTCCATTCCCCTGCCCCGTCAGACCGGCAATTCACCTTCACGGCTGCCGCAAATTCCGGCGCAAAAGAAAATGATGCCGCATTTGCAAGCATCTTTCTGCTGCGTGAAAAATACGGCATTGAGATCTGTGCATATGAGCAATTCCTTTTGCGGCGATATCACAGCGGACTCCGTGCCGGATGCTATGGCTTTCCGATCGGGTCAGGAAATCTGAAAGATGCGGTGCAAAAACTGCACGAAGATGCAATGGAACGGCAGATTCCGTTTCGGTTTGCATTATTGACAAAACAGCAAACAGATTTGCTGGAAGCTGATTTTCCGCATCAATTCCGGTATTCAGCCGCCGAAAACTATACGGAATATTTATATTTGCGCGAGCATCTTGCGGAATTACGCGGCAGCCGATATCATGGAAAACGCAATCATATTGCGCAATTCTGGCGTGCATATCCGGATGCTTATATTCAGCCGCTGATCGCTGAAAATGCAGAATTTGCTGTAAAAATCGCAGAACAATGGCTGCTTGCGCGTGAAGATCCGCAGGAAGCATCCTTGCAGTATGAGCTGAACTGTATCAGGGAAGCCGCTGCAAACTGGGATGCCTTGCAGCTCTCCGGCTTGCTGCTCTATGCGGAAACAGAAAAACCGCCGATCGGTATGGAGATCGTTTCACAGATCTCGCCGCATGTGTGGGATATCCACTTTGAAAAGGTCATCCCCGGTTATCCGCATGCATGGCCGGTCGTGGCAAATGAGACGGCGAAATGTCTCACGGACGCTGAATATCTGAACCGTGAGGAAGATCTTGGGGAAAGCGGCATGCGCAGTTCCAAACGGTCATACCGTCCGGATCTGCTGAATGAAAAATTCTTTGCCGAATGGTGCGGAGAGGAGAAACTGTGATGTTACGCGCTGTATTATCAGGAGAAACTTGCGCAAAATGCCGCAACTGCTGCGTTTTTGAGGAACAAAGTGCATGGGAAGTGCCCACTTTCCCCGCAGCAGCAGTACAGCGGCTGAAAAATCAGCCTGCATATCAGATCACGGAAGAAAACGGCAGATACCGCATCCGATTGCCCTATGACGGCAGCGGCAAAGCACAGCCATGTCCGTTTCTGGATCCGCAAAACGGCTGTACCCTTCCGCCGGCGGAAAAACCGTTTGCCTGTTCGCTCTGGCCGATCCGCGTGATGCCCGATGCAGCGGGGAACCCTGCACTGACACTTTACCGCGGATGTCCGGGCATCCCGCAGGAAACGCTTCCGGCGCTTTATACACTGCTGGATAACGGCTTACGCACACGCATTTTTGAGGAGCTGGCGCGTGACCCGTCGCTGCTGCTCCCCTATCATCCGAATTACTATTATTTATAATAAATAAACAAAACGCAACAGGGAGTGATTCAAATGAACCAATTACCGCAGCCGGAATCCGTTTTCCGTTATTTCTCGGAAATCGCTTCGATTCCGCATGGATCCGGCAATACCGGCATGATCCGGAAATGGGCGCTGGATACGGCAGAAAAGCTGCATTGTCCGGCATATGCCGATGAAACAGGCAATGTTGTGATCCGGAAAGCCGCATCTACCGGATATGAAGATCATCCCGGCGTGATCCTGCAAGGACACATGGATATGGTTTGCGCCAAGGAACCGGATTGTCAGAAAAATATGGAAACAGAAGGACTTGATCTGATCTGGGGCGACACTTTTCTGACCGCTGACGGCACGACTTTGGGCGGCGATGACGGCATTGCTGTTGCATATGCGTTTGCAATCCTGGAAGACGACAGCATTCCGCATCCCCCGCTGACGGTCATTTTGACAGTCGATGAAGAAACCGGCATGGACGGCGCAACAGGTCTTGCACCGGATGCACTGACCGGCAAATATCTCATCAACATTGATTCCGAGCAGGAAGGCGTGTTTACGGTCGGCTGCGCAGGCGGTATCCGCGTGCATATGCAGGAACCGGCTGAAACGCAGGAAACATCCGGCACGAGCATCTCACTGACGGTATCCGGATTGATCGGCGGACATTCCGGCACAGAGATCCACAAGCCCTTGCTGAATGCAAATCTTGTGATGCTGGCGCTTTTGCGTGCAGTATCCAGCCCGATCGCACTGTGTGTATGGCAGGGCGGCGTGCGGGATAATGTCATTCCGACGGACTGCACGGCTGCGCTGATCGTATCGGCAGAAGATGCAGCGCAGATCCGGCGTGAGATCACGGCGCAATTTGATGCGATCAAGGCGGAAAATCCGCAGGAAACCGGCATGGCGCTGCAAATAAACTGCAATGCGGAAAGCACGGCAATTGCTCTGACAACAACATGCACAAGCGATCTGCTGCGGAGTCTGGATGCGCTTCCGAACGGCGTACAGGAGATGCATGCCGTTTTGCCGATGCCGGAGACATCGCTGAATCTCGGTGTTTTTGCGCTGAAAGACGGGGTCATGCATGTGGATGCATTGATCCGCAGCGGAAACAATGCAAAGAAAGCAGCGCTTGCGGAGAAGCTGCATGCGCATATTGCATCTGTAGGCGGAACGGCATCTGATTCCGGTGCATATCCGGCATGGGAATATATTCCGGACACCGCACTTGAAAAGACGGCAGCAGCGGTATATACAGAGATGTACGGCAAACCGCCGGTCATTGAAACGATCCATGCGGGTTTGGAATGCGGGATACTGGCAGCAAAAGCGCCGCAATTATCGTGCATATCCATCGGGCCGGATATTCTGGATATCCACACGCCGCGGGAGCGTCTTTCGCTTGCATCAACTGCACGCACATGGGATTTTCTGATCGCCCTGCTGCAATCATTATAACCAGAGCCGCGCAAATGATCGAAAGTCCGCCGGATCACAAATCACACTGGAATCAAGCGTTCTTGCGTAAAACTTGTTTCAGACGAGTAAACTGCGGCTGATTCCGCCCATATAGCAAACGAAAGGGGAAGCGATCCTGATAAATGGACTGCTTCCCCTGTTTGCAATCTTCAGTTTTTTCCGTATGACGGGCTGCATGGCATCACTGCACTGCTTCTGATTTCGGCATCCACGGCAGCCGCACAACAACCGGTACCTGCATCGCAAGTGCATCCGGAACCGCATCCGGAACCGGAATAAAATCAGGTACCGTCACGCAGGCAGCAGGCAGACCCATATTTGCACAGAGCGCCTCAAACAACGGCATACTCTCCGCGATCATCTCCGGTTTTGTCTCCATGCCAAGATTGGTATTATTGACCAGATGCGTCAATTTCATACGGCTGGCGCGTTCAATGCCGCGAAGATAAATTTCCGCATCCTCAGCAGAACGGGTCAGATAACGGCGGAATGAAACAACACCCAGCATATCCAGTTCATTCGTTTCCGCATAACTATTGAGCACATGCGAATATCTGCCGAGTGCAACCGCACCGTCTTCATCACCGCCCACATCAATAATCAAATGTCCTTCCCCTGCTGCAAGACCGCCAAGATCAAACTGCACACTCGGAATATCAACATTTGTATTCGCATAATCGGGCGCACGGAGCGTGATCCCGCGCTTTGCGAACGCCTCAGCAAAATCAGCAGTCCGGAAATAAGGATTGACCAGATCAAAATCTACGACTGTCACCTTTTTTCCCTGTGCAGCAAGCGCAAGCGCAAGCGATGCAGAAAAATTCGTTTTGCCGGAGCCGAAATGTCCGGTCACAACAATGATTTTCTTCGGCTGATACATCCAAACACATCCTTTCCCCATTATTATATCACAGAACACAGAAAAAATCAACCGCGGCGGCATGCTCAGCACAAAATCAGAATGCCCGTTTCCGTCTGCATCAAATCTGTAATCTTCATACAAGGCACGCATCATGATTTCATCAAATACAATAAAAAATTTAGAAAAAATTCACGTTCTGATCTGTGCAGAAAGAGTCATATTGGTTGACAAAAAACGTGATATGTGCTATAATAAGGAAAACGCTGCGGCGTATTTTAGGAGGTAATGATTATGGCAATGGAATTCTTAGATAAACTGACAGCTCAGGTTTCCAGAACAGCAAAGCAAGTTTCTGACAATGCAAAGAGCCTTGCAGACAAGAATCGCATTCGCAAGGACATCGCAGCTACTGAAAACGAACTGCGCAACCGCTTCCGCGATATCGGCGAACGGTATTTCATCGAAACGAAGGACAATCCTTCTCCGGAATATGCAGAGATGTTTGCAGCGATCACAGAACTTCAGGCAACACTTGCCGCGAAGCAGCATGAGATCGAAGCACTGGACGGCACTGTCATTTGTCCGGAATGCGGCGGTTCCATTGCCATCGGCTCTAAATTCTGCCCGCACTGCGGATCCGCAGCACCTGTTCCGGCTCCGATCCCGGAAGCTGCCGGCAATGTGCAGCCGCTTTGCCCGTTCTGCGGTCAGGCATTGGCTCCGGATGCCATGTTCTGCGCTTCCTGCGGCAATAAACTGCCCGAACAGCATGCACCGGTTCCGACCGTACCGGTACAGCCCGTACAGAATATCTGCCCGAACTGCGGCGAAGTGCTCCCTGCTGATGCACTGTTCTGCGCAGTCTGCGGCACAAAAGCCCCCGGCATTGACTGATGCTGAACGGCGTTACACGAGATACAGCCGCCCTTCTGGTCTGCGCAGGCAACGCGACCAGAATGGGCGGTATCCATAAGATCCTGCATCCGCTGGGCAGCAGCACTGTTCTGGCGCATATCCTGCAAACCGTCTGCGCTTGTGACCGCATCGCAGAGGTGATCGTGATATGCCGGCAGCAGGATACAGCGGAATTTGAAGCAGCACTGGAAACGCGCACTTTCCCCATCCCGATCCGGATCGTCACCGGCGGCAGTACCCGTCAGGAGAGCGTGCGAAACGGCTTTGCTGCGATCCGTTCGGCTTGCACATGGGTCGCCATCCATGACGGTGCAAGACCCTTGCTTCGGCTGGATGATTTTGCCCGTGTCATTGCGGATGCGGAAGAAACAGATGCTGCATCACTCGGCGTTCCGGTAAAAGACACGATCAAAACGGTCAAAGACGGCATCATCACCGATACGCCGGAACGTTCCGCACTCTGGCTGACCCAGACACCGCAGGTATTCCGGCGCACGCTCTATGCAGCAGCAATGGAGAAAGCCGAAGCGGACGGAAAAGACTATACGGATGACTGTCAATTGGTGGAAGCGCTGAACCGCAAGGTCAGGATGACTGCGGGTTCCTATGACAATATCAAGCTCACCACACCGGAAGATTTTGCAATTGCGGAAGCATTGCTGCGTTTGCAGCAAACGGAGGATTGATATTATGACAGATTTGCGAATTGGTCACGGCTATGATGTGCACCGGCTTACCGAAGGCAGAAAACTGATTATCGGCGGCACAGAGATCCCGCACCGTCTTGGATTACTGGGACATTCAGATGCGGATGTCCTCACACACGCGATCATGGATGCGATGCTCGGTGCACTCGCACTGGGCGATATCGGGCAGCATTTTCCGGATACAGACCCGCGTTATGCAGGCGCTGACAGCATCCAGCTTTTGCGTTATGTCAATGCCATGATCCAGCAGAAGGGCTGGGAACTGTCGAATCTGGATGCAACGATTCTTGCGCAGGCACCCAAACTCGCACCGCATATCCCGCAGATGCGCAAAAATATCATGAATGCGATCGGCTGCACGCTGGGACAGGTCAGCATCAAAGCAACAACGGAAGAAAAACTCGGCTTTACCGGCAAAGAGCAAGGCATCGCTGCACACTGTGTTGTGCTTTTGAAGAAGATCCCGTCCCCGCTTCAGCGCAGACCGGTCGGCAGAGTCATTCCGCTGTAAAAAACAGCGCTCCCGAAACCGCAATCAGAATCAACATCATATGTCGCTTTTCAGGCGACCATATCCTTCTTCTGATGTGCTATACTAAAAGCATGAAAGGCGGAAGCAACCGGCTGACGCGCTCACATCAGAAGGAGGATTTCTTATGAAAACAACAAATAACATAACTGAACTGGTCTTTATTCTTGACCGCAGCGGCTCGATGGCAGGGCTGGAATCGGATACGATCGGCGGCTTCAATGCCATGATCGCAAAGCAAAAAAAGGAAGATGCCGGAACCGTTTATGTCTCTACGGTGCTGTTTGATACCGTGAATACCGTGCTGCATGACCGTCTGCCGCTGGAGCAGGTTCCGCCGATGACGGAACAGGATTACACTGTCCGCGGCTGCACGGCGCTGCTGGATGCTTTGGGCGATGCAATCCATCATATCCGGAATATCCACAAATATGCGCGGAAAGAAGATGTCCCTGCACACACCATGTTCGTCATCACAACGGACGGCATGGAAAATGCCAGCAGACGCTATGATTATAAAGCAGTCAAAAAGCTGATCGAAGAACAGAAGGAAAAGGATGGCTGGGAATTCCTGTTCATCGGTGCGAATATTGATGCATGTGAAACAGCAGCTCAGGTGGGCATTACAGCAGACAGAGCCGTGAATTATCATGCAGATTCCAAAGGTACGGCTGCTGTATTCAGTTCCCTCGCACCGCAGATCAGCAACCTGCGTGCAAACCGTTCCATCGAAGCAAGCTGGAGCGAGGAAATCGAAGCAGATTACACATCCCGCACATCCGAACGCTGATCCCATAAAAATGCATAGCAGTACAAAGCTCCTGAACGCTTCAAACGCTCAGGAGCTTTTGTTTATCGGGATTATGCGATCACTTGCGCTTGGGCAGCATGCTCCGGATCGCAATGGCATTGATCGCAACCAAGCCGCAAATGATCCACCACTGATACAGCATAAGCTCAACTCCTTTCATTATCAGGCTTCCCACGCACACGAGATCTCGATCAGGAGCTTGCGAAGCTCTGTGCGTGTATATGCATCGTCTTTGAGTGCATTTTGCGGCAGCATGACCATCAAATCATACAATGCTCTTGATGTGATCGACCACTCGCCGACGACTGTCCACCATTCGAGCAACGCAGAAAACACCTCTGCGAATACCAACGTATTTGCTTCCTTTTCTGCACGCTCATACAGCGAACGAAAATAGGCTGCCTTCCCCGCTGCAAGATCATGCTCGAATGGGTCGCACACAGACGCAACATATTTGTCGATATGGGCAAGCAAGGCAGACATCTGACTGCGAAAATGATAGATTGCAGGCTCTGTCCCTTTGCATGTTGCTTCGCCGTCCACATGCCGCAGACAAAACTCCACTAAAGGCTGCAAATTTGCATACTTTGCTTTCCACGGTTCCGTGCCGGCTGCATTGATCTGGAAGAACCCTGCAAGCACGTTTCTGATCCCGCCGTTCTGCTCCTGGTAGATCTGCATAATCAGCGATTTTGCAAAAACGTGCTGCGGAAGCAAATGATCCAGAATATACTGTTCGATGATCGCAGAAGCTGACCGATTCTCGACCTCCGACACATCCTTAATGCAGCTTTCCACAAATTGTTTGCTTTTTTCATTCCGATAATAAAATGTTTTCAATAGCTCTTTTTTACCCGCCATCCTGACTGCTCCTTTCTTAATTGCATTTAGCTAGTTTATTGCTAGTATATTGCTTGTTTTATACATTATACCACACATCCAGTAAAATTGCAACCCTTTTTATGCCAAAATATCCATCAGTATTCATTCCTATTTTATGCATATCGAACAATTTATTTGAAACTGCGTTTCTCCTGACAAAACGGCATCTGCAAAAGCTGCATGTGCCTTTCCCGCCCCATATTGACAAATATCTGCAAAAATCTTTTTTATATCTTGTAATAACAATCAGAATGTGATATAATAAGATGAATATGCCGCTGTACCGATCTGCCGCAATGCACCTCATCAGCAGCACGTTCCTTTGCACTTGCGGCAAAGATCTCTCCCATATCTCACGCGAATGCACCGCACCTTATCTCAATGCGGATTTCGCAGAAAGGCAATCAATATTATGGAAAAGAACCTGAGCTTCTTTGAAAGACTGAAAAACAAACTGACTGTCCGCGCAGAGAACAATCCCGGCGCATTTATGTTCCTGCTCATTATCGCAGTCAATATCCTGTTCATTGCGCTGTCTACGCTCCTGCTTATGCTCCTGCCGGAGAATCAGGGCAGAGGCATCGGCGAGATGATCCGCTTTGCCTTTACGCTGATGGTCAACCCAAGCGGCAGATATCAATACAGCGACTACCCCATCTCCCTCATCATTACGACCGTTGTTGTGCTGCTCGGCATGATCTCTCTGACCGGCGGTACGGTCGGTTTTGTCACCAGCATCATCACCGGCGTGCTCGAACGCTCCGCCGCAACGCGCAGACATCTCCGGCTCAAAAAGCATATCGTCATCCTCAATTATAATCACAAAGTGCCTTCCATTATCTATGATTACTGCTTCGACGATATGGATAATACCTTTGTTGTCATCCTTTCCGATCAGGATAAAAAGAAAATCCGGAAGCAGATCGACAATCTGTTCAGCGTACATCATGCGGGCAAAAAATTCCGCAATATCATCATCCAGAACGGCAGCCCGTTCTCCAAACTCGATCTCGATCGGATCGCCCTGAAAGATGCCAGAACCGTCCTGCTCATGACAGAGGGCGGCGAACAGACAGAAATCACGAAAAATGACGAACGTGCGCAGAATTTCAATGTCTTTAAGCTGTTCATTTTCATCAACAGTTATCTGAACAAAAACAAATCGGATGCCCTGCCGTGTATCCTCGCAGAAGTTTCTGACGGCAAAACGGAAAAGCTCATCCGCGATTATCCCTTCAAAGCAGGCGATAACTGCTTCCCGGTCAACTTCAATGAGCTGCTCGGCAAGATCATGGCGATCACCGCTGTGATGCCCTCTCTCTGTGACACGATCCTGCACCTCATCAGTTTTGAAGGCGTTGAATTTTATCTTTCCGATATCCCGCAAGGCGTTTCCATCACCGATGACATCAGAAGACAATCCTCTGCCATGCCGGTTCTCGATACCGGCAGCAAACGACTCTACATCTCCGAAAGCGAAGACCTCATTTGCAGCAGCACATCCGGCAGCTATAAACTGCAAAAACCGCTGCCTGCTGAAAAACTCGTGCCCTGTATCCTCAATGATAAGCCGAAAATCCTCATCATTGGCTGCAACAATAAACTGCGCTATATTCTGGAAAGCCTCGTGTGCTTCCGGAATGAATATCCTGCATTCCAGCTCTCCGTTGTGCTCATGGATACAGCCGAAAATGCTGAAAAAATCAGAGCTTACTGCAATGCACCGGAATACAGCGTTCTGTTCAGCGATGAAACCAAAGAACCCGTCATCGTTGAAGATATCTTTGAACCGTTCGGCCCGAAAAACGGCGCATTCTCGCTCGATGATATCAATTCGGTGCTGTTCCTTTCCGATGATGATTGCAGCGACACGAATGTGGACGAAAAACCGCTGCTGTTCTGGAACAGTCTCAAATGCTGCGATCAGCTCGATAAACACAACTGCATTGTGGAAGTGCTGGATATGCAGAATGAGAACATCATTGAGAAGCAGAATAACGATCAGGTCGTGGTCAGTGAACGGTTCGTTAGCTGCCTCTATGCACAACTCGGCAAAGACCCCATCCGCCTCGATTTCATCAAGGACATGATTACCTTTGAAAACGATGAGGCTTCCCGCAATTCCAAAAATAAGCTCTCCAATGCCTGCAATATCCTCTCTGTCCGCGCAGATCTGTTCTTCCGGAACTGTCAGGAATCGCTCCGATTCAGCAGCAAGCGGGAACTCATCCTGTGGGTGTTTGAAGCAACCGGTCATGCTTATCTGCCGATCGGCTGCGTGAAAAACAATGTCAGCTATCTGTTCTCCAGAACAGAAGGCAAGAATGACGGGCTTGATACTGCGGTTTTGCTCCCCAAAAATGATAACAGCGATCTCCGGATCGACCGGAATGAACTCACACTGGAACCGAATGACGAGATCATTGTGATTATGCGCGTCTGACCTGTAAAAATAAGCCCCTGAGCGTTTTCGTGCAAAAGCGCTCAGGGGCTTTGTTTCTTCCGGCTGCGCAGCTTCATCAGAAGCAAACCGCATATCAAACAGGAAACCGGATATCTCCGGCATATGTTTCGGATGCATAAACCTGTTCAAATGTCTCTTTTGAAATGATCTCCGCAAAAAAAGCAGGATCCTCTTTGTTGATCTCCTCTATTGTCGGAACCGGTTCTTCCGTAATATAATCAAAGCCTTCTTCCCGGACAGGAACTGCTCTTTTATCCGCAAATACCTCTGTCATTCTTGTGGCATATCGCGCATTTTCCAGATCAATCTCATAGAACAACAGAACCGGCATTTCATTGTTCTTGTGGTTCCAATACCACTTGATATACTCAAATCTGCTCATTATAACGCACCTGCATTCCGATTGGGATTCTGCACGCAGCGGGCTGCTCCGCCGTCAAGCGCTCAGAGCATTTGCAGCGCCGCTTCCCGTTTTGCTGCGATCATGGCAAAAAACTGCGATGCTTCCTTCTGGAATGTTCCCCAGTTTTTGATATTGATGTCCACTGACGGTGAACCGTCTGAAAAAGTGATATTGATGAACATGCCGGACTGCCGTCCGTTGGATGTCACCACATTCGCTGCAACATCTTCGATGTCAACAAAGCGGATCAGTGCATAGGAATACGGCGCACACAGGAACTGTCCTGTGCAGTAAAAAGTGCCGTAATGCATCTCCTGCGGCGGTGCATCGCCAAGATCGGCAAGCTCTGCATCAGAGAGCATTTCCATATATCGCCCCAGCTTCGGCAGCTTGAAGCACAATGCATAGATGCCCTTGAGCACCAAGCCCAGACCGACCAGTGACAGCGCAATATTCAGCGCACTGAT
>DMBA01000336.1:0-3958 GCA_003446315.1 Ruminococcus sp.
GATTTCGGCACCAGGTATCATAAGCAGCCAAACCTCTATATGGTTTCCGGTGTTCTTTTCCGTGTTCGATTGCTTTTTCCAGACCCATAGTACCATCCTCCCGATCCGTTCTGCGTACATTTTTTATGTAGTAAACAGATTGATGATTTGCAATCCCTTTTGCTTTGCCAGATTGACGGTCTGCGCTGTCCCGCTTCTGTGATTGATGTCATAATAGCAGACGCAATAGTGAGTGGCATATTCAACCAGCTTTGCGTTTCTGCGTCCCATACACTGCGGGTCATGCTTCTGCGCGGTGTATTCTACACTGTCAGCACGCTGTAAAATACAGCGAAACTCATATTTCTGCTCTGCTGTCCAGTTTTTCGTCTGATCTTCATTGCAGCATGGCAGAACAAGATGTAGCCGCACTTCTGCTCCCTCTTTCAATGCGTCTCGCAGCCGCAAAACACATTTCGCTGCAATTGTGTCAAATCCAACTGCTCCTCCTGCATAAAAATCTGTTATTCCCTGTTCCGTCACGAGCTTTTCGAGTACAGTATACAGCCTGCTGAAAAGCTGTTTCGCACTTTCAGACAATACTCTGTGTCCGGTAAAGCATACTGTTTTTTTCATCGAAGATTCTCCTTTTGTTTTCTTGATTTCACCGTTCCCGGCTAAAGCTATTATAACAGGTCGGATGTTCAATATCTTGCGTATAATATGGTTCCATAGCATGAAAAACCGCCTTGCAAACAAGGCGGTTCACGAAAACGGCTTGTCAAAACAGATATTGGGTTACATCTATCTATTCAGTCATGAAATGGGCTATTTCACAATCCATTCACACAAAATATTTCGGGAACTGCCGAAATAGAAAATCGCTTTTCACAACCCGATCACACCAAAAATAAACGAAAGCACTCCGTTCGATTCGTTCCGAGCGGAGTGCTGCTATGTTAATACGTGTTCAGAGACCAGCCATGATCGCCGTCCGCTTTATCAATCACACAGACTGCCGCACCTTGCTTGCGGAATTCTTCCGCGATACATTTGCCGATTCCGTTTGCACCGCCCGTGATGACGGCGACCTTGCCTGCAAATTCGTTCATGGAAACGCTCCTTAATTTATTGCAAGCTAAACAGGCTAATGTCCACGCCGTTTCGTTCTAAAATATTGAAGATTTGCTGTAAAAGTAATACTAATTGTTTGACATTCGCTGAATCTTCAGAAATATGATATTGAAAAATATCAACGGTACAATAATATGCATTTGCCAAATCTGAGAAATAAATATGATAGTCGTATCCGTCGAACATTATTGCTTCTTCAAGATAGTAGTTTTCATTCGTCATAACTGGATATACTGAACTTACAATTGTTTTGATCTCTTCGATTATCTCAAAAGGGAGAGTAATAGTTCGTTTTGCATTATTAGTTTCAATTCTTATGTTATTAGTGGCTTGATCTATAATACGAATACTCATTGATTTGAAAGAACAGAGCGAATGCTTTTTCATGAAGAAAAAAACAAATCCTTCATATTCATCATGAATTTTCTTTTTGAATGCTTCATTCTTTAATGCAATTTTAAGTTTGCCTTCATCATCTGCTTTTATCAATAAGGTTCGTTCTCTGCTTGACGGAATAATATGTATTTCCATTATGCACCTCGCTCATTCGTTAGTAGGATGCTTGTTGAACATCAATGTTTTATTATACTGATTATAACACAAATCCATTCGCTTCGTCAACACAGTATTGCGTTTTCGCAACATTTGTGGTATGATAATTGTATCATATGAGAGGAGGTGCGCACAAATAAAAGCGGCGTTGACCGCGCCTCGTTCAATGAATGGTGGGCTGACCGCTGCATTCCGGCAAGCCGTTCCGGTGTGCGCGACGCATTGCAAGCGCTGGGTGTTGCGGTTCCGCAGCAGCTTTTGTCGCGCAGCTACGGTCTGAGCCTTTCCGATTACTACTGGCTGAAACCGACAGACAGCGCGCTGACATGGGAGCAGATCAAAGCAGACTGAATGCAAAGTTGGAATGTATAAGCGTCTCTCCCGTGATGATGCGCGTGCAGGAGAATCCCTTTGCTCTTTTTCATTTGCGTAATCATCAGCACAGCCAGATTGCCAAAGCATCCTCACACTCATCCGGCGAATATTTTGTAATCTGTATCCAAGCCACATCAAACAATATTTTATCCCATGTTCGATCCAATAATGTAAACGCATAGCCGTTACAATTATCAAGCACTTCAATCTGATATCCGACAAACTTTGTCTCATCATAGCGTTCCGGGGCTATGATCTCCTTTTTTTCGTCCGGAAGACCAATCTGTTTTGTGTACGCGAATGCCTGTCGTAATTTTTCATCATCGTTCGGATCATAGCCGCCAATGCCGACAGCCCAGTCGTTTATGATCGAAAAATAACAATCCGTATGTTCATCACCATCACAGAACTTCCAACTTCCGGCTGTGAACATGATCTTGTATGTTTTTCCGATCTCTAATATACCGGTGTCAATTATGATGCTGTATAAAGTATCTGTTCGTATTTCTCGCATTTCGCCGGTATCCGGTGATTGATATGTCTGGGGGATGCATTCGTTCTTTCTGACAGAAAAACGAATGCGCTTTTCGCCGTCTGTTACAACAAATGCACCGACCGGTGTTTGCAATGATTCGGTATCCTGAAATACATACTCCAAAAAACACATCTCCTATTCAATGTATTGCAGTCCTGTAACGAAACGGTATCGGAAACGTCTGCACGATACAGAGGAAATCATCAGCCTGCGTCAATCAGATCATACGCCTTTCCGTGCACTGCAAATGCTCAGAACGGATTTTTAGAAACGTCTTTTCCATAATCCCCGCAATAACGCAAATACGCCATATCCGCAAAGAAATGATCCGGCTCTTTCCGGAAGAATAGTTTTGTGCGAAGTTTTGATTCATCTGTATCAAAGAAATTGATGATCGTTCGGCAATAGATCCATTCTCCGTCAAACGTCGTTTCTCTTAAATGATACACCACTCTGCCGTATTCATTGTGATGCAGCATCATGACAGCTTTGAAGTGTTGGTCAGCAGGACGATCGGAATACAATACCTGATATGTTTCATCAACCTTCGTGACAAAAACCCGTTCTGTGACTCGAAAGCGCTCTGTAAAGGGATAAACTTTTGCTTTTTGATACCGATTATCATAAAGAAAATATTCTCCGTTCGTCAGGTCTGCGTTTTGCATCGGAATCGGTAAAAATCGAATCGCTCTGATCCGTCTCATATTTTCCCCGGAACGGCTGCGCTTGTCATATTTAATCGTGATAACTTGCATAAACAACATGATTGTTCCACCTTTTTTACAGAACATGAAGCCTTGTAACTGCCCTTATCAGTCAATTATACATCATCCCTTTCAATAAGTCAATCGTAAATCTGCAAAAAGCAGGCCGACCGGATCATCGGAACCGATCGACCTGCTTTTGATTGTACAAACTGCATACCGGCACAATTCAGATTTGCGTAATGCAGGTGTTCAACGGAAATGCACCCTCTGCGATGCTTGTGCCTGCCGGTACTTCCACGGATAATAATGCGGTGCAGCCGTGGAAAGCGTTTGGCTCAATGCGGCGGAGTCCGGCAGGAAAATGGATGGTTTTCAGTGCGGTGCAGCCCCAGAAGGTATCACTTGCAATCGTCTGAACACCATTCGGGATCGTAAACTCTGTCAGCGATTTACAGCTTGAGAATGCGCCGCTGCCAATCAGCGTGACGGTGTCCGGAATATGCATTTTGACAAGCTGACGGCACTCCGAAAATGCCTGTGCGCCGATTTTGGTAACGCTGTCCGGCAGTACTGCAATCCGCAGATTGCGTGCAGAAAGAAATGCGTTGCTGCCGATCTCCTGAATGCAGCCCGGCAGAATGACATAGCTGTTTTTCCCCTTATACCGCAGCAGCAC
>DMBA01000336.1:4109-8131 GCA_003446315.1 Ruminococcus sp.
ATCGGCAAAAACTGCCTGTGCTTTGAGAAACGGTCTGCCGCAGGCAGAGCAGATCATCGCTTCCTGTGAGAGATTCACCGTAATGACTGCCCCGCATAACGGGCAGAATGTGTGACCCATTGCCATATGTTCTGGTTCCATCCTTTCATATTTTTATGAATGCGTGATATCTGTGTATTCCTTCGGAATTTCTGCTGAAAGTGCCGCCGGCGGATCTATCATGCGGGCAGCGCCGCATTTCGGATCCATCAGAGATACCGATTCAAGCAGCGGTTTCCGAAGGCATGATCTGACCCTGATAGTCGTCTATCAGTATGAATTTGCCGGGATGATCCGGATTCTCTGTGAATTGCTGTGCAGTACTGCCCGCATAACCGACGAACCACATATTTTTCGCCAGCACGTTGAAGCGGTATGCATCTCTGTTGTCAGGCTCTGCAAATTCCATATCCGGATTGTTGACGATCAGTCCGGAGACCTGACAATTTTCAAAAGCGAGCAGGTACAGCTTTTTCATTCCTGCCGGCAGCGAGATATAAGGATAGATAGTATTGTCAAATGTGAAGTAACACAGGTTAAATGCGTCGTTTCCAATCTCTTCCAGATGCTGCGGCAGATGCTCACTCAGCCGCAGGTTCACACAATGATAGAAAGCACCGTAATCAATGATTTTCACGCTGTCCGGCAGTTCGATGTGCTTGAGTGCGGTGCAGTAAGCAAATGCAGACCAACCGATCTTTTCCAGATTCTTCGGAAGCTGTACATCGGTCAGTGCCTGACACGAATGGAACGCCTTGGAACCGATTTCCGTGAGATTCTCAGGGAGAACGACTGTTGTCAACTGATTGCAATTGGATGCCGCCTCATGTCCGAGCACCGTCACACGCTCCGGAACGATCAGTTTTTCGAGTCCTCTGCAATACGAAAATGTGTACTGACCAATCTCCTCAACGCTCTCCGGAATTTCAATTTCCCGCAGCAGCGTGGTGTCATAAAATGTCCTGTTCATGGATTTCAGCCCCGCAGGAAGCGCAACATGCGTTTGAAGTCATCCGATTGCAGCGTGAGCTGTGCCGTATAGATGCCGTCTGCTGCTGCGGTATCGCCGTGCGTGCCGTCATCGTACATGTAAGCCGCCGGTTCCGCGCTGTCCGGATTATAGAGCGCAACGGTCTTTTCCGGCAGACCTGCCATCGGTGCGCTGACCGTAAATGTGACAGTCTCCGTCGTGTTCAGCAGAATATCGGGGATATCTGCCCGCAGATCTGTCAGCCCGAATTCGCCGGAAAACGTTCTCTTTGCAAGTGTCAGATCCCTTGCATCAAGCGTTCCGTTCTGATCCATGTCCGGGAGTGCTGTACCGTCCGGCGCTGTTCCTGCCAGCAGAAAGGTTTGCAGTGCGGTAATGGCATCCATGCTGACAGTTCCCGGTTCGGCGGCATGCTCCTCTGCCCTGACCGGAAGTCCGGGCATCAGAAGCGCAGAGACTCCGGTCATCAGAGCCGTCAGCAGTGATACCGGCTTATTTTGTTTCAAGTCAAACCACCCTTTCATCCATCAACTGTCTTTTCCATCATCCGTCCTGCTTTCGGCTTTTTGTATGATCTTGCCGCATGCCGGACTGCTTCTTCAGTATATCATATTCTATGCGGTAAGTCAAGATATATAAATAAAATGGCAATGCCGGATTCTGCGGGGAATTCACATGCCTGCCATCCGCAAAACGTTTTATGCAATTCATCTTGCAAAACGTGCTGATATATGCTATAAGCGGGGGAGCCCCGCCGGCATTTCCTAAAGTTCACCGGATACGCATATGCAAATTCGGTGTGAATCGTTGCATTTTTCCTTTTTATATGCTATAAGCGGGGAGCCCCCGCCGGCATTTCCTAAAGTCCGCCGGATGCGCTTGTGTAAAATGCATCTGAATTGTTGCATTTTTCATTGTTGCATTTTTCCTTTTTATATGCTATAATGTCTATAATATTGCCTGCTTACGGCACAGAATATGTATCCGATGATTGATTATGCTGCTATAGAAGTGAGGGAAAACGATGGATCCTATCAGAAAAGCGACCGAACATGATGTATCCCGGATCGCGGAAATGATCGTGGTAAACTACAGAATCAACTTCTTTCCGTTCTTTCAGAACGAACCGTTTTATTTTTCAGAGCTGAATGTATTTGACGTTGCAAAGAATTTTCATGCAGAGACACTCCGTAACACTTATGTGTATGATGACGGTGTCATAAAAGGCATGATCCTTGTCAACGGCGATGAACTCGTGAAGCTATACGTTGAGCCGCAATTTCAAAGCCGTGGGATCGGTGCGGCTTTGCTTGCATATGCGGTCAATCATCTGCACATTACATGGCTGTGGGCGCTTGCATATAATAAACGCGGAATTGCATTTTATGAAAGAAACGGATTTCAACTGACCGGTGAACGGATCATCGAAGATGAATGGGTTCCGCTGCTGAAGCTGTCGCTTGCAAATGATATGCTTCATAAAAATGAACATCCATGAAAGGAGAATCGAACATGATAACGGCATTCCATGAGGATCTGATCGCGCTGCTGCGGATCCTGCATCCGGAAGATGTATGTGCATCCGGCTATTCCGCCGCCGATCTTGCTGCGGCAGAATCAGCCTGCAATGCACATTTTCCGGCTGCACTGAAAACCGTTTATGAAACCGTCGGAAAAGACAACATTCTGGCAGAAGGGTTTTATGCGCCTTCTGAGATCCGGGTTCTGCATGAGCCGCGCACCTATCGGTTCAAGCCCTGCGGAGAATATGTCGGGTATGCATTTGCGGATCATAACGGCATACAATATGCCTATTATCCGTTCCGCAGGCGTGACAGCGATTACAAATGCTATGAAAAGCTGGAACGCATATTTGAAAAGCCGCATGAGAGCTTTGCACATATTTCTGATAAAAGAAGAACACCGGATTATTCCGGATTTCTGGATTATTTTGCAGATATCGTGATGGACAAAATGAAATACATCATCACCTTTACCGGCAAAAAAGCGGTGCAGGATTATGTCACGATCTGTCAGGGATTCGGCGCTGCGGAATTCAAAACGTATCTGCCGGAAACATCATGCGGTGGACCGATCCGTCATATGATGCATTGTGCCGAAAAAGGACTGCTGATCCGCTTTGACGATAACAGCAGCCCAAAATTGCAGATCGGATCCGATTCCGCTGCTGTCATAGCGGAGATCAGCCGGAGCGTCAAAACAAAGCGGATACGGGATAACGGGAAAAAAGTCATTGATCCGAAATATTATTTTCAAGGCCCTTTGCCCGAAGGATTTGCGGAACGGCTCGCACTCATATATACGCTGTATTTCGGGAAGCCGGCAGCCGGTGCAGAGATCCCGGCACAATTGACGGCTGTTCTTCCGGAAAGTCTTGCATTGTTTTATCAGATCATGGGACAAAAGCCGTCTTTCTTTGCCGCACCGTACAAAATCACCCCGTGCAATCTGCTGGATACAAGCGGGGCATATGCAGATTTTGCTGTTGAGGAGCAGGGCGTATGTGCTTATCAGATCGACCTGAAAAGCGGCGATGTCTACTATAAAAGCGATGCTTCTTTTGAAAAAGTACCCATGTCGCTTGATGCGTTCCTGCTTTATCTTTCCGCTTTGCAGGCTGCCGGTGTGATGCCGGCACAGGCATTTCTTGCAAAGGACGATGCTTTCAAACCGTTTTTCGGATGCATGCCGGTCGGCGATCAGGAAATATATATCAATCCCAAACGCAGGATCATTGCATTTGCATACGGCGAAAAAATACTGGCAGCAGCGCGTAATGCGCAGGCACTGCAAAAGCTAGAGGAACAATGCGGGCTTGCGCCGGAATACATATAAGAAGACAAACACACCGCAAACCGCTTGCAATCTTCCGCAACATATATTATACTGATAACAGCAGCTTCCATCAAATTACAGAACGGGAGTATTGATATGAAATATCTGAAAAAACAGCCGCATTGCTGACAGCATC
>DMBA01000113.1 GCA_003446315.1 Ruminococcus sp.
GCGATACCTTTTTCGACAGCCTGAGAATTGTTGAATTCTGATTTTTTATAGCACCAGTATAAAAAACAATGCCTCGAAGCCTTTTGAAATGCTTCGGGGCAAAACTTCTATATCAGTACCGACCTTTTGGCGCAGGGGCTTTCCGCCTGCGGATAAAGCGTTTCCGATGGATTCAATCAGCGATTCCAAAGGCATCGCACTGTTTTTATGCCAGCGCACCAAGCAGCAGAGCGAGCGTTTCCCGAAAGCCGCGCCGCGGGATATCCTCAGCGGCAGTCAGCGATACTTCACACAGCAGCGAGTCGCCGCAATAAAACGCAGCAGAACCGATCGCCTGCCCTTTTTTGACCGGTGCTTCCACATATTCGGGCAGCCAGATTACCGTTTGAAAGGCTTGCCCCTTCGGAGCAGCGATCGAACAGAGTGCACCGGTTTCCGGCTGCACAGCACTGCTGATGCCGTGATGTACCCGCAGCGGCTTTATGAATTCCGGCGAAAAATCCGGTGTTGTGACATAATAACCGGAAAAGCCGTCTGCCAGCAGATTTTTTGCGATCCGGAACCGTTCGTCCGCATCCGCAGAGCCCAGCACGACCGCGATCATGCGCATATGATCCCGTTCCGCCGCCGCACAGAGTGTATAGCCGGATGCATCGCCATGACCTGCTTTCAACCCCAGCAGACCGGTATAGCCGCGGGTGAGCTCATTCTCGGATACCAATTCCGTTGCGCCGTCCCGCAGGAAATCCCGCCGCTGCGTGAACATCGGTGTCAGGCATTCATGCCGCAGCAGCGCACGGCACAGCAAAGCGAGATCCCGCGGAGTTGTCCTGTTCTCAGCCGAAAGCCCCGCAGCGTCTGTAAAAACGGTATCCCGCATGCCAAGCGTAAAGGCTTCTGCATTCATATCCATCACAAACGCATCCTCGCTGCCGGATACGGCATATGCGAGTGCAGCACAGGCATCATTCGCATTGCCGATGATGACCGCTTTCAACAGATCCTGCACCGACATTTGCTCCCCGCTGCGCAGCCAGACCGTTGCGCCGGCAGTTCCTTCCGCAGCCGGCGGTACTGTAATCATCGTATCCATGGTCAACCGGCGGGCAGCGACCGCCTCAGCCGTCAGATAGACCGTCATCAGCTTGGTCTGGGAACCGGCAGGCATCTGCTGATCCGCATGCACGCCGTCGATGACCATACCGGTCTGCGCTTCCATCAGCACGGCAGCATATTCCGCATCTGCTGCCGCCGTTCTCCCGCAAACCGGCAGAACGAGCATCAGAAGCGCAAAAAAACCGCATAACCCCTTGCGCATTTTCCTTCCCCCTTTGCATTTCATATATATGCAATATGTTCCGGAATAAGAAGCCGCACAGATCGACCTGTCTGCATCTGTGCGGCTTTTTCTGTGCAGAGATTGACAAAACCGCCGGAATGTGATAAAATAAAAGAACTTTCCAATTCCTGCGAATCTCTTTTTGCATCCGGATCAGCACGACTGACCGCCTGACGCGAAGGGACAGGCACCGCAACATTTGGTCAATATGTTCAAATGCAACAGCAATTTTTGGAGCTATTGCCAAAAAGATGGAAAGCACTTGCAATATTTGCAAAACTATAGTAAAATAAAGATGTATAGGTGATACTGCCGCTTGGTTGCAGTCCGAAGGGACAGCGGCGGTGTTCTTATCATCCGCTGCACCGTCTTTGCGGTGCGAAAAATACAGATGTGGAGGATGTAGTAACATGGCTTTGAAGCTGAATAAAAGCTATCTGTCCGGTTTCCTCGGAAGCGAGGAACTCAAGGGCATTGCTGTGCAGACAGAAGCTGCGGCAAAGGTGCTGCACGAAAAAAGCGGTCTCGGCAACGATTTCCTCGGCTGGCTCACTCTGCCGACCGATTATGATAAGGATGAGTTTGCCCGCATTCAGGCTGCTGCTGCGCGTATTAAGGAGCAGGCAGATGTGCTGATCGTGATCGGCATCGGCGGTTCCTATCTTGGTGCGCGTGCAGCAATCGAACTGCTCAAATCGCCGTTCTATAATAATATGAAAAAGGACACCCCTGACATTTATTATGTCGGAAACAATATCTCCCCGACCTATCTGAACGAAGTGCTGTCGATTTGTGAAGGCAGAGACATCGCAGTGAATGTCATTTCCAAGTCCGGCACAACCACCGAGCCTGCGCTTGCATTCCGCATCTTCAAGAAGCTGCTGGAAGAAAAGTACGGCAAGGACGAGGCAAAAAAGCGGATCTACTGCACCACCGATAAGGCACGCGGCACGCTGAAAAACCTTGCAGATGCAGAAGGCTACGAGAGCTTTGTCATTCCGGATGATGTCGGCGGGCGTTTTTCTGTCCTGACAGCCGTCGGTCTGCTGCCGATCGCTGCTGCGGGCTGCGATATCGAAAAGCTCATGGCAGGCGCACAGGCTGCACAGAAGGCTTATACCGCACCGTTTGCAGAGAATGACTGCTATCAGTATGCAGCACTCCGCAATATTTTCTACCGCAAGGGCAAGGCTGTCGAGATGATGGTCAGCTATGATCCCTCATTTGCGATGATGAATGAGTGGTACAAGCAGCTCTACGGCGAATCCGAAGGCAAGGATAACAAGGGCCTGTTCCCGTCCTCTGCGATCTTCTCCACAGACCTGCACTCGATGGGTCAGTATATCCAGGACGGCGCACGCCTGATGTTTGAAACCGTCATCGACATCAAAAAGCCGAAGCAGGATCTGTTCCTGGAGCCGGATGCAGAGAATGCGGACGGTCTGAACTTCCTCACCGGTCAGAATATGAGCGTTGTCAACCGCCGTGCACTGGAAGGCACCATCCTCGCACACACCGAGGGCGGCGTTCCGAATATCGTGCTTGAGCTGGATGATACCACTGAGGAAACACTGGGCTGGCTGATCTATTTCTTCGAGAAGGCATGCGCAGTTTCCGGCTATATGCTTGGTGTCAACCCGTTCAATCA
The DNA here is from genome assembly GCA_003446315.1 of Ruminococcus sp. Taxonomy (GTDB): domain Bacteria; phylum Bacillota; class Clostridia; order Oscillospirales; family Ruminococcaceae; genus Firm-04. The sequence goes on from DMBA01000113.1 coordinate 2,988, forward strand.
GCCCGGCGTTGAAAGCTATAAGAAAAATATGTTCGCATTGCTCGGCAAGCCCGGCTATGAGGACATGAAGGCAGAGCTGGAAGCAAAGCTCAACTAATATTTTACAGGTTCCCAAAATCCATGCCGCATATCCGGAAGGATGTGCGCACGAATTTAAATAACGAAGGGAGAATTTACTATGATTCAAGTAATTACCGGAAAAAGAGGCTCTGGCAAGACCAAGATTCTGCTTGGCATGATCGACGATGCAGTAAAGGCATCCACCGGCGATATTATCTGCATTGAAAAATGCATGAAGCTGACCTACAGCGTCAACCACAAGGTTCGCCTTGTCGATGCAGAACGCTACAACATCAACGGCTTTGATATGTTCTATGGCTTTGTTGCAGGCGTGCTCGCAGGCAACTATGACATTAAGGAAGTATTCGTTGACGGTATCCTCAAGATCGGCGGCAGAAACTATGACGAGCTGGGCGCTCTGCTCGAAAAGCTCGATATTCTCACCGGCGATGATGTGCAGATGGTATTTACTGTCTCTGAGGATAAGGAAGTGCTGCCGGAGTCTGTGCTCAAATACCTGATTCCGCAGGCAGACTAAGCAGATTTTTAGCGGAATTGCCGCAAATTCTGCGAAGCAATTGACAAAATGCGGCGTTTTTGGTATAATAATTTCGTAATGCTATATGCAGAAACGCCGCTGTTCTGAAAGGCAGGTTCTTCGAATGGCAGAGGCTGAGGTCTTAGCTGGTTATCGGGTACAAATCCGGTCGCTTTTGCTGCGCCCGAATGAAAAGCGCACACTCTCCGTGCAGATAGATGCAGAAACCGCTGCGTCATATGGTCTGCCCTGTGCAGTGCTGCCGCAAGTGGAAGGCGTATTGGAAAACCGCGCCGGAGTGCTCATGCTGACTTATACACTTCGCTGTGTGCCGGATCTGGAATGTGACCGCTGTCTTTCACCCGTGCAGAATCCCGTGGAAGAAACCTTCTCCCATGTGATCGTCACGGAAGCTGCGTCAGAGCGAAACGACGCCGAATATCTGTTGGCACCGGACGCGATGCTGGAACTCGCAGATGTCGTCATGACCGATTTACGTCTGTCAATGCCGACAAAGATCCTGTGCAGCCCTGATTGTAAAGGGCTATGCCCGGTCTGCGGCCAGAACCTCAATGAGGGTGACTGCGGCTGTGAATCTGCGGATGTGACACTGGATTATCAGTAGGCAGTCGAAATTACGCAATTTTATACAAGGAGGTGCCGACAATGGCAGTACCGAAGAGTAAAGTATCTAAGGCAAGACGCAACACACGTCGCTCTGCTGTCAGCAAGCTGAGCATGCCTGCAATGAGCAAGTGCTCGAACTGCGGCGCAATCAAAGCGCCCCACAAAGTTTGCAAGCAGTGTGGCTATTATAAGGGCGTTGCTGTGCTCAAAATCGACGAAGAATAATTCGCCGCATGTGCAACAAGCGTATTGCTGAAGGGGAGAGGGACGTGGTGTGCTTCTCCCCTTTTTATTTCATTGGTTCAGGTTTTGACAGGAGGCGCTGCATTTATGGCTCTCGATTTTCATATTACAAGAGCAAAAGCATGGGAATCGGACCCTGACCCGATTACAATTGAAGAAATTGATGAACTGTCTTATGAATTGCCGATCGGCTTCCAGATCGACTGGGAAGGCGTTGTCGAAGTCCGGACACCATACGGCGTTTCGACCGAACAACTCGGGCCCTGTGTGTTCTATCAGGATCCCTATCAGCCGAATAACCGGACATATATCCGGTTTCAGGGCGAAGTGCCGACCTTCACACTGGAGGAAACATCCGCCCTGCTTCCTTATCTGGAGCTTGCAGATCTGCTGCATGCGCAGATTCAGGATGACGACGGCATGTGCTATACAGAGGCAGATATCTGAATATATGACAATTTGAAGTGCAGGAACAGAATAAAACCGGAGGTGGCTGAAATATGATCGAAATAACAGAAATATTCAGCGGTTCTCCGGCAGAACGAGCCGGCATTCAGACAGGCGATCAACTGGTTGCCGTCAATGATACTGTCATCCATGATGTCCTCGATTATCGCTTTGCAGCGGCGGATAAACTGCTGACCGTCCGCATCGTGCGGGACGGCGCTGAAATGTCCGTGCAGGTGCATAAGCATGAATATGAGGATCTGGGGCTGGGGTTTGCCACTGCCCTCATGGATGAGAAACGCACCTGCGGCAATCATTGCATTTTCTGTTTTATTGACCAGAATCCCAAAGGAATGCGTGAAACCATCTATTTCAAAGATGATGATGCGCGGCTTTCTTTTTTACAGGGCAGCTATATCACGCTGACCAATCTGACAGATGAAGATGTTGACCGGATCATTCGCATGCATATGACGGTGAATGTTTCGGTGCAGACCACAGACCCGCAGCTTCGATGCAAAATGCTGGGCAATAAGCACGCAGGCGAATCGCTGCGGCATCTCTGGCGGATGGCAGAAGCCGGCGTTTCGATGAACTGTCAGATCGTGCTTTGTCCGACATGGAATGACGGCGATCATCTCCACAAAACGCTTGCCGATCTGTTTTCTATGGTGCCGGCAGTCGAAAGCATCGCCGTTGTGCCCTTCGGCATGACAAAATTCCGGCAGCATCTCTGCCCGATCCCGGCATTTACGGTTGAAACCGCACGGGAAGCCATCGAACAGATCGAAGCAGTTCAGCGGTGGAGTCTGGAAGCAAACGGCAGCCGGATCGTCTATGCATCCGATGAGCTGTATCTGCTTGCAGAGCTGCCCCTGCCGGATGACGAAGCCTATGAAGGTTATCCGCAGTATGAGAACGGTGTCGGCATGCTGCGATATCTCATGAATGAATTCTATGACGCGCTGGAAGATGCCGAATATGACGGAGAAGCGCGTTTTCTGACCATTGCAACCGGAGCTGCTGCACATCCGTTTCTGGAGAAGATGATGCAGGATCTGGAAGCAAAATTCCCGCAGGTACATTGTCAGGTGCTGCTGATCCGGAATGATTTTTTCGGGCACACCATCACCGTTGCCGGACTCCTGACCTATCAGGATCTCTGTGCGCAGCTACAGGGAAAAGAGCTCGGCAGCGCTGTTTTGCTGACGGAGACCTGTCTGCGGCATGACGATGTGTTCCTTGATGACAAATCCAAAGAAGATCTGGAACATGCACTTGGTGTCCATGTGATAAAATGCAAGGTGGACGGCTATGTGCTGCTTGATACTGTTCTGGGATATGCCGAAGGCGAATGACGCGAAAGGATGGGACGATCATGCGATATCAAAAACTGCTCGAATTACTGAAGAAAAGCCAAAAAATATCTTTGATGGTCGGCGTGCCGGCGCTTGGTTTCTTTTTGATCCTGTCAATTGTATTCACATTTCGCGGATCCGGAAAACCATGGCTGCCCGGATTCATCATTACTTTCATCATCCTTGTGCTGATGATTGAACTGATCGTTTCCAATCTCAATTACGAGAAAAAACTGGATGA
>DMBA01000016.1:0-19785 GCA_003446315.1 Ruminococcus sp.
GGAAACGCGGCTGTGTCTTCGATGCGTGGTCAGAGCATTTTCGCTATGACCTCTGGCTGGAAGCCTTCGCTGCAAACGGGCTGAACGTCGAATTCTACGCCAACCGCCCGCGCCCTTATGATGAGGTATTCCCGTGGGATCACCTCGATTATTATGTCGATAAAGCATTCCTCATCCGGGAAAACGAAAAGGCAAAACGCGCGGAAACAACGCCGCACTGTCGGCTGAAATGCGCCGGATGCGGTGTCCCGAAGGTCACCGGGCATCCCTGCTTCGATTACAGCAAACAAGATCCCGCTTGTCAATAAACGAGAGGAGACAGATATGGTTCCGGTCAGAGCTACCTTCGAAAAGCGCCGCCGCGCAAAATATATTTCCCATCTGGATCTCATGCGCTGCATGCAGCGTGCGTTCCGGCGTGCCGGTGTGCCCATCTGGTTTACGGAAGGCTTCAATCCGCATGCTTATCTGATGTTCCCGCTGGCGCTCTCGCTTGGCTATGAAAGCGGCTGTGAATGTATGGATTTCCGGATCGACGGCGATATGTCCATGCAGGAAGCGATGGAACGCCTGAACCGCGTCCTGCCGCCTGATCTGCAAATCAAAAAAGTCGCGGCACCGATCCGGAAACATACCGATATCGCTGCCGCAGAATATGCGCTTGCACTGGACTGCGCAGATGAAACAGTCTCCGCCGATGCGCTCCGCGCTGCATGGGATGCGTTCATCGCGCAGCCGGAGATCCTCGTGGAAAAGAAAACCAAACGCGGTACGGCACAGGTCGATGTGAAAGCGCAGGCACAGATCCTCATGACACAGACGCTGAATGACGGCATCTGGCTCAAACTGCGCATGCCCGCCGGTACTTCTGTGAATGTGAACCCCGGATTGCTCATGGATGCATTCCGGCAGTATCTTGCTGAACAGGCTCCGGCACTGCGTACCGGTATGCTGCACGCCGAACGCCTCTCCATTCTCTGTGCCGACGGCAGCGATTTCGCATAACCCAATAATTGTAAATAGTAAGGAGAAACGCATGCAGGACAAGACAAAACCTTATGCCGGACTTGCGCTGCTGACCGATCTGGACGGCACGCTGCTCACGCCCGAAAAAACCGTTGCGCAGGAAGATATGGATGCTATTGCCGAATTCCGCGCAAAAGGCGGCTTATTCAGTGTTGCAACCGGGCGCGGCAGACAGGCAACGCAAGCCTATCTGGATCTGCTCAAGCCGGACTATCCGGCTGCCATGTATAACGGCGCTTTGCTCTTTGATTATCAGCAGCAAAAACCGTTTTACGCGGTACAGCTTCCGCATGGCATCACCGAACTGCTCGCGGAACTGATGCAGGCTTTCCCGGAGATCGGCGCTGAGGTGCTGGATCCGTCCGGCGTATATGTCATTCAGGACGGCGAAATCGAACGGAAACACCTCGAAATCACAAATGTTCCGCTTGTTTTCCGCAGTCTCGAAGATGCGCATCCGGAACAGTGCATCAAAGCGCTGTTTGCCGGTGAACAGGAAGATATCAACCGATTGACCGAATATGTCCGGGATGAACGCTTCTCCTTTGTGGATTTCACGCGCTCACACCGCTGGTTTTTGGAGATCCTGCCCCATAATACCAATAAAGGCACTGCTTTGCAGCAGCTCCGCACCGCTTTGCCGGAAGGAACTGTCATCGGTGCGGCAGGCGATTTTGACAATGACCTTGGTATGCTGCGGGAAGCGGATTTTTCCGGATGCCCGGACGATGCGGAGCCGTGCGTCAAGGATGTCATCGCGGAGAAGAACGGCTTCTGCTCCCTGAAAACAAGTGAAAACGGCTTTTTTGCAGAGTGGATCACCGCTTTTACAAAAAAGTATACATCATAAATATGCATATTCCAGCCCGATCCCCAAGCAGCATGCAGTCTCCCGAAAGGAGCGTTTGCAATGAAAAAGACGTTGCTTTGGTATCCCGGCATTGCCGCAGCCGGCGGTCTGCTGTTTGCCGTTTGTGAACAGATCGAAGATCATATTCTCCATGATTTTGTTTTTCTGAAGGCTGCAATGTTTGTAATCGCGGTGCTGACAGCGGCGGCAATCATTTTTGCGGGGCGCAGGACACTTGACAGAACTGTCCGGAAAGTGCCGTTTTTCTTTGCGGCATCCGGCACATGGCTCGGTGCAAATATCGTGCTGCTCCTCATTGCAAGCGGTTTGTTATATATGAAGATCATTCCGGAAAGCGGCGGGATCATGAATCTGCTCAACGGCGCGGAATATGCGATCTTTCATCTGGTGAATGCGGCTGCCGGAATCATCGGCATTTTGCTTTATTCACTTTTTGGCTGTGCCCCATAAAACAGAAAAAGAGAGCCGAAGCTCTCTGTTCCCCATCAGCCACATCATAAAATATGATGGCTCTGTTTGATTGCGGCGCGTGCCTTATTGACAATGGTCTTGTCATTTTCATAAGTCAGCATGCGGGTTGCGCGGAGAATATCGACCCAGCGGATCTCAGCTATCTCCTCCTCCTGCGGCACATAATCATAATTGCGTGCCAATGCAAGGAAATATACAACGACTTTCTGGGTATCACGGCGCGGAGAATATGTAACCGTTTCACGGAATGTCTGATCTAAGATCACATCCAGACCGGTTTCCTCCTTGATCTCGCGCCTTGCGGTTTCAAGCTCCGTTTCATCACCCTCCACATGCCCTTTCGGAAACGACCAGTGACCGCTGTTCACATGCTTTATCAGCAGAATCTCAATATTTCCGTGAAACCGCCGATACACAATTGCGCCGCATGATTTTTCGTGCAGCATACCAAGTTTCCTTTCATTTTGGTTTTGCAACGGGATGTTGTTGATTCTATTATAACACAAACAGAAGGATTTGTAAACACCTTTTTCATTTATTTCCCTTCATTTCGTAAATTTTACGGCGAACTGTGCGATCGTGCAGCGCCGGATAACAGAAAGGATATGATTCAAATGAGCACAAAAACAGCTTTCAGCGCAGCGGATATTCTGCTGCCCAACGAACAGGCAATGTCCGATGCATGGGCAGTCTGCGCATGCGACCAGTATACCGGCGAACCCGCTTACTGGGCTGAAACAGAACGCATCGCAGGCACAAAACCCTCTGCGCTGCGCCTGATCCTGCCGGAGCTTTATCTCGAAGAAGCAGATGTCGCTGACCGCATTGCAGGCATTCAGAACACCATGCGGAAATATCTCGCAGACGGCGTTTTCACGGAATATCAGAATGCAATGGTCTATGTGGAACGCATCCAGAGCGACGGCAAAATGCGTGCAGGTCTGGTGGGCAAAATTGATCTGGAGCAGTATGATTACAGCAAAGGCTCTGTTTCGCCCGTCCGTGCAACCGAAGCGACCGTTCCGGAGCGCATCCCGCCTCGCATGCGCATCCGCAGAGGTGCACCGCTGGAGCTGCCCCATATCATGATTTTGCTCGATGATACGAAGAAAACCGTCATCGAACCGCTGGCAGAGCTGAAAGACTCTATGAAGCTGCTCTATGATACCAAACTCATGCAGGGCGGCGGTTCCATCAAGGGCTGGCTCGTTCCCGCTGAACAGCAGTCCCGCATCATCGCTGCACTCGAAGCACTCGGCGCACAGTCCGGCGACGCAAATCCGCTGGTCTATGCAATGGGCGACGGCAACCACTCCCTCGCAACCGCCAAGGCGTTCTATGAAGAATGGAAGGCTGCAAATCCCGGCGCTGACACCGAAAACGCGCCTGCCCGCTATGCCCTCGCCGAACTGGTCAACCTGCACAGCCCTGCGCTCGAATTTGAAGCGATCCACCGCATCCTCAATCAGGTCAATGCGGAAAAGCTGCTTGCCGATATGACCGCTGCGCTCGATCTGCGCACCGATGCCGATGCTGCACAGAAGTTCACCGTCATTTGCAACGGCACAAAACAGACCTACGCCATCTGCAAGCCCACTTCCAATCTGACCGTCGGCAGCGTGCAGGGCTTCCTCGATCAGTGGCTCAAAGAAAACGGCGGTAAGATCGACTATATCCACGGCGCGGATGTTGTGGAGAAACTCGCAGCAGAAAAAGACAGTCTGGGCATTTTGCTGCCGGATATGCAGAAATCGGAACTGTTCCCGACCGTCATCAAGGACGGCGCACTCCCCCGCAAAACGTTCTCGATGGGGCATGCTGCCGATAAGCGCTTCTATATGGAGTGCAGACGAATCGCCGATTAACGCGCAGAGAATGTGAAAACCCGCTGAAATCTGCTTTTTCACTTGCATTTTCAGGGAAGATATGATATAATGACATTATTGCAGTCTGTGCATCCGCCAAAACAGCGGATGCAGCATGACTGGATCTGTATCCGGGATGCGCTGCGCTGTGCAGCCCGCCGAAGAAAGGAAAACGTATCAATTATGTGTGGAATTGTTGGCTATGTTGGAAAGCGTGACTGCGCAGAGGTTTTGATCAGCGCACTCTCGAAGCTGGAATACCGCGGCTATGACTCCGCAGGTATTGCTGTATTTGAACAGAATCAGATCCATATCGAAAAATCAAAGGGTCGACTCGCCGATCTCTCTGCGAAAATGGAAAAAGACGGCACGCCGAAAGGCATCGCCGGTGTCGGTCACACCCGCTGGGCAACCCACGGTGAACCCTCTGATATCAATTCGCATCCCCATAGGGGCGGTGCAAATGTAACGCTGGTACATAACGGCATTATCGAAAACTATAAGGAACTGAAAGCCAAACTGATCGCAGAAGGCAGAACCTTTGTCTCCGAAACGGATACCGAGGTCGTTGCACAGCTTCTGGATTTCAATTATCACGGCGATCCGCTGGACGCCATCTCCAAAACCATGCAGGAAGTCCGCGGCAGCTTTGCACTGGGCATCCTGTTCAACGATTTCCCGAATACTGTCTATGCAGTCCGCCGGGAAAGCCCGCTGATCGTGGGCGTCGGTGAGGGCGAGAGCTTCATCGCTTCCGATGTGCCGGCGATCCTCAAATATACCAAAAAGTATTATCTGCTTGAACCCGGCGAGATCGCGGTTCTGGACGAAAAAGGCGTGAAGTTCTTCGATGACAGCGCGTTCAAGCCCATCGAAAAAGAACTGCTGACCGCTGACTGGGATATGGCTGCCGCTGAAAAGCAGGGCTATGACCACTTCATGCTCAAGGAGATCCATGAGCAGCCCGATGCCATCAAGCAAACGGTCATTCCGCGTACCGAAAACGGTCTGCCGAACCTCAGTGAGTGCGGCATCACCGCGGAAAGCATTCAGCATTTCCGCAATATCTATATCGTTGCATGCGGTACTGCAATGCATGCAGGTATGGTCGGCAAGTATGTCATCGAAAAACTGGCGCGTGTGCCCGTAACCGTTGATATCGCTTCGGAATTCCGCTATCGCAGCCCGCTGATCGGGGAAGGCGATCTGATGATCGTCATTTCACAGTCCGGCGAAACCGCTGACAGTCTCGCTGCGATGCGTCTTGCAAAGAAACTGGGCGCAAAAACACTTGCAATCGTCAATGCAAAGGGCTCCTCTATTGCGCGTGAAGCAGATATGCTCATCTATACGCATGCAGGCCCTGAGATCGCGGTCGCTTCCACAAAGGCTTATATGGTGCAGATCTCTGTGATGTATCTGTTTGCGTTTGAGCTTGCACTCGCAAAAGGTCAGATCAATGAGGATGAATGCCGCAAACTGACTGCACAGCTTCTCGATACCCCGGCTCGCATCGCTGAGGTGCTCGAACGGGAAAAAGAACTGAAAGGCATCGCGGAAGCACTGACCGACGCGGAATCTTTGCTGTATATCGGCAGAGGTCTGGATTATGCACTTTCGATGGAAGGCTCGCTGAAACTGAAAGAGATCAGCTATATCCACAGCGAAGCCTATGCTGCCGGCGAATTGAAGCACGGTACCATCTCCCTGATCCATGAGGGCATGCCGGTCATTGCGGTCGATACGCAGAAGGCGCTGCATGAGAAAACCATCTCCAATATCAAGGAAGTCAAGGCAAGAGGCGCAAAAACCATTCTGGTCTGCGGCGATTCCTATGAGCCGGATCCGGATATCGCAGATTATTGCTTCCGTATTCCGGAATTGGAGAACGATCAGCTCATGCCGATGCCGGCAGTCGTTCCGCTGCAACTGATCGCTTACTATACGGCGGTTCTGCGCGGAAATGATGTGGATAAGCCGAGAAATCTCGCAAAATCAGTTACGGTCGAATAAACGACAGATATAAAAAGGGCGGAAACAAGGGGCAGAAGACGGTTCCGGGTTTTCGCCCTTTCTTCCGTTACGGGTTCATGAAAAGAGGAGAATCACTATGAAAAAGAGCATCCCCATCCGCAGCAGCATCGCAATCCTTTCTGCCATGCTGACCGCTGCTGCATGTACCGTTTCCGGCTTCGCAGAAGAAACCGAAAGCGCAGCAGATTCCGAAAGCGAAGAACAGATCGTTGAATATACCAGCGGCGACTATACCTATTCCCACCTGGTGAACGAAAACGACGAAAATGAAGTCGCTGCATGCATTCTTTCCTATTCCGGCAATGAGGAGAACCTTGTCATCCCCTCTGAGCTGGACGGGCTGGAAGTCGTGCAGCTCGGCGATGTCGCATTTGCCGAAGCAGGCTTCCTCAAAACCGTCACCCTGCCGAAAACCATCACGCAGATCGGTAATTATACCTTTGCAAACTGCGTCAATCTGGAAGCATATCAGGTCGAAGAAGGCAACACCGTTTACAGCGCAAAAGACGGCATCCTCTATGCAAACGATGGAACTGCCCTGATGCGCTGGCCGGTCGCTGCATGTCCGGCAAATGTGACCATCCCGGAAGGCGTGACACAGATCGGCAATGTCGCGTTCGCAGGCGCAAAAAAACTCGAAACCGTGACCATGACCGATGATGTCGAATATATCGGTCTGTCTGCATTTGCAGAATGCGGTTTGCTGAATGATATCGCACTTTCCAATAACCTCACTATGATTACCGATTTTATGTTCAATTCCTGCACCAGTCTCAAATCCATTGAGCTTTCTGACGGCATCCAGTATATCGGACATGCTGCATTCGCTGCAACAGGACTGGAATCTATTGTCATTCCGTCCACTGTTGTGGAGATCGGACAGCAGGCTTTCGCCGGAACCCCGATGACGGAGATCACCATTCCTTACAGCGTGCAGGATATCGGTTTTTCTGCGTTCGGCTGGAAGCTCAATGATGCAAACGAGCTTTATATGGATGAGAAATTTGTGATCCACGGCGCAAAAGGCTCTGCCGCGGAAACCTATGCCACGGATGAAGATAACGAAAACAATTTCATCTTCATTGATGATGTGGAACCGTTCGCTTCCTCGGATTCTTCCGGTGCTTCTTCCGATTCCGAAAGCAGTGAAAGTGATGCATCCGCTGAAACATCAGCAGATGCTGAGCAAACAGATTCGCAGACACCCGATGCATCCAGCGGAAAACTGAGCAAAGTTCAGCTTATCGGCATCTGCGGCTGCGTTGGCGCATTGCTCGGCATTCTGTGCGCTGTGATTATCAGCAGCAAAAAGAAAAAATCCGGCACGGATGCCGCTGACATACAAGAAGACGAATCGAAGGGAGAACCAAAGGATGAATAAGCTGCTGCATTGCTTACTGTGTACTGCAACAGCAGGCTCGCTCCTGCTTGCTGCATCTGCCGCTGCATTTCCTGTCTATGCAGAAGATGAGACAGATGATAAAAACACCTTTACCGACGAGATGATGACCTATGAGAAGATCTCCGGCGGTGTGAAGATCACTGCGGTCAATCCCAGTGCAACCATCATCAACATTCCGGAAATCATTGACAGTTATCCCATCCTCGGCATTGCGGATGATGCGTTTGCAGGCTGTGCATCTATGACAGAGCTGAAAATCAGCGCCAAAATCAAGGAGATCGGCAGCGGCGCTTTCAACGGGTGCAGCGCTTTGACGGAACTCAAACTGCCGGATACCCTGACTTCCATCGGGGACGGCGCTTTTGCAAAGTGCAGCGGTCTGAAAGAACTGATCCTGCCGGATTCCGTCACGGAAATCGGAAAATATGCCTTTTCTTACTGCACTTCCCTGACGCATGTCACACTCTCCAAGAATATCAAAACGCTGCCAAGCTATGCGTTCTACTATGATATTGAGCTGAATGAACTGGATATCCCGGAAGGAATCGAAACCATCAGCAGCATGAGCATGGTCGGCTGCTATTCTTTGCCGAAGCTCGATATCCCGGCTTCCGTCAAGACCATTGAGCCGCTTTCCATGCTCTCCTGCTCCAGCCTGAAAGAAGTTTCCGTTTCACCGGACAGCGAATCGTTCCGGACAGATGAAAACGGCGTTCTGTTTTCTGCGGACGGCAAACAGCTCATTCTGTATCCGGCAGGCATCGAAGCGGAAAGCTATACCGTTGCGGATTCGGTGCTCCAAATCCAGCCCTATGCGTTTTCCGGTGCCATCGCACTGAAAGATGTGCATGTCCCGAACGGCATCGCTGCGATCGGGGACGGCGCGTTTGCCGGCTGCGCAAGTCTGCAGAGCTTCGATTTCCCCGCAAGTCTCAATCAGATTCCTGCAAGCATGTTCATCGACTGCGCTTCCCTGACATCCTTCACGATCCCGGATACCGTCATCATGATCGGGGATTCTGCATTTATGAACTGCACCGCTTTGCAGTCGATCAGCATTCCGGATTCTGTCACCGCGGTTGCACCGTATGCATTCTGCGGCTGCACCGCAATCCCGGAGATCACGGTGCCCGAAACGGTCACGCAGGTCGGCGATTATGCCTTCGGTTTTCAGGAAGATACCGAGAATAAAGACGCGGAAGCACCTATCCCGATCGAAGGATTTGTCCTGAAATGTCAGGCAAATTCTGCTGCAAAAGATTACGCCGCACAAGCCGGCATCAAGTACCGTCAAAGCGGATTCGACCGGAATATTCTCATTTCTGCCGGCATTATCCTGCTGGCAATCGCAGTCATCGCGGTTGTCATTCTGATTACAAAAAAGAAAAAAACCGCAGCGCCTGCCGCATCGGAGAATAAACCGGAAAAAATAACCGATCCCAATTATATCGGCATTTTGGCTGACAGCGACAGTATCACAGAAGATAAGGATGATGAACAGCATGCAGAATGAAATATCAGCACAAAAGAACGGCGGGCATCAGCCTGCTGTTCTGTATATGGTTGTCCCCTGCTATAACGAAGAAGCCGTGCTTCATGAGACCGCTAAGCGCCTGAAAGAAAAATATCAGGCGCTGACGGCTGCCGGACAGATCGCACCGGAAAGCAGAATCTTGTTTGTCAATGACGGTTCCAAAGACCGCACATGGGAGATCATTTCCACACTGCATGCATCCGATCCGACCTATTTTTCCGGCGTGAATCTTGCCCATAATGCAGGGCATCAGAATGCCGTGTTTGCCGGTCTGATGACTGTGAAGGCGCTTTGCGATATTGCCATCACCATGGATGCCGATTTGCAGGACGATATCAATGCGATCGACGAAATGGTAAAGAAATACTACGAGGGCAATCAGGTGGTTTACGGTGTCCGGAATGCGCGGGATACCGATACCTTTTTCAAGCGCTTCACCGCGGAAGGCTTCTATAAGTTCATGCAGGTCATGGGCGCAGATGTGGTTTACAATCACGCCGATTTCCGCCTGATGAGCAAACGGGTTTTGCAGGAGCTTGCGAATTTCCGTGAGGTGCATCTGTTCCTGCGCGGTATGGTGCCGCTGATCGGCTTCCAAAGCTGCAATGTTTATTATGCCCGCGGCGAACGGTTTGCGGGCGAAAGCAAATATCCGCTGAAAAAAATGCTGCAATTCGCCATCAACGGCATTACATCATTCAGCACAAAGCCGCTGAAGCTCATCACGACGCTCGGCATGATAATGTTTGTGGTCAGTGCGGCGGCATTCATCTGGGCGTTTATCATGAAGATCATCGGACATTCGGAGCTGGGATGGTCCGGCACCATGTGCTCCATCTGGCTGATCGGCGGACTGCAATTGCTCGCACTCGGTATCATCGGAGGTTATATCGGCAAGATCTATGAGGAAGTGAAGGACAGACCGCGCTATATCATCGCGGATGTTCTGGATGATAAAAATGACGAAAATGCAGAAAAATCTGCATGAGGATATCAATATGGCAAAGCAGAAATCTCTGAAATCGACCAGTGTTTTTCTCAGTCTGGTGCTGCGGCATAAACCGGAAGCTGCCGGCATCTCGCTGGATGCGCACGGCTGGGCTGATCTCCCGGAATTGCTCCGCGGTGTGACTGCGGCAGGCTATCCGCTGGATATGGAATCCCTTGCGGAAATTGTCCGGACAGATGAGAAAGGACGCTATTCCTTCAACGATGATAAGACGAAGATCCGTGCAAATCAGGGACATTCCGTCCATGTTGATGTGGAATTGACCGAAACGGAACCGCCGGAATCTCTCTGGCACGGCACCGGCGAAAAATATGTCAGTTCCATTCTGGAAAAAGGTCTGCTCCCGCAGTCACGGCTGTATGTGCATCTTTCGGCAGATACCGAAACGGCTGAAAAAGTTGGGAAACGGCACGGAAAACCGTATATTTTCCGCGTGCGCTCCGGTGAGATGCATCGGGCAGGATTTGTGTTTTATCGCTCGGTAAACGGCGTTTGGCTGACAAAGCATGTGCCGCCGGAATACTTAGAAGCTGCGGCAGATGACAACCCATGCATTGACCGAACATCCGGCTGAAGCGCGTGAAAAGGCTTTGTTTGCTCTCGTGATATCAGGAAACCGGCTCCTGCCCTGCATGGGGCTGAAACAGGGCGTTTATCTTTATCATAAAAAAGCGGTATCCGCTTCGCGGATACGATTACAGAATGGGTGCCTCTATCGCAGGCACCCAAGCCCGCGGGCTCTTTGCACGCTAAGAGTATTTCGCTCACGTTTGCCTGCTGCAAACGTGAGCGACCAGAGGCTCCTCGCCTCTGGACTCCCGCAAGCCTTTGAAAAGGCTTGATCGAAACTTTTATTTCGGCTTCGCCGGATGCGAAATAATGGATCTCCCAAAGATCCGGCTCCCGCCCTGCTCTGTTGACTTGACAAAATAAAAAGTTTGCAGTATACTATATACTGTATTGTTATGTGCCGTCATTCGGCGAATCTACGCAGACGAAAGGAAAACAAATCACCATGGAATGGAAAGGCTTAAATGAACTGCGTGAGCAGTATCTCTCCTTCTTTGAAAGTAAAAACCACACCCGCATGGACAGCGCTTCCCTCATCCCGAAAGGCGATAACTCGCTGCTGCTCATCAATTCGGGTATGGCTCCGCTGAAAAAATATTTTCTCGGACAGGCTGTTCCGCCCAATGTCCGCGTGACCACATGTCAGAAGTGTATCCGTACACCGGATATCGAGCGCGTCGGCAAAACCGCACGCCACGGCACATTCTTCGAAATGCTCGGCAACTTCTCGTTCGGCGAGTATTTCAAGCGTGAAGCCATCCACTGGGCATGGGAATTCCTGACCGGTACCCTTTCCATCCCCGCTGACAGACTCTGGATCACCGTTTTTGAAAGCGATGACGAAGCAGAGGAAATCTGGGAAAAAGAGATCGGTGTGCCGCATGAGCGTATCATCCGGCTCGGAAAAGCAGATAACTTCTGGGAGCACGGCTCCGGCCCCTGCGGCCCCTGCTCTGAGATCCACTTCGACCGCGGTGAAGCATACGGCCCGTTCGAGAGCTTCGAGCAGGCAAGCGACTGCGACCGGATCATCGAGATCTGGAACCTCGTGTTCTCGCAGTTCGACAGCGACGGCAAGGGCAATTATACGGAGATGCAGCATAAGAATATTGATACCGGTATGGGTCTGGAGCGTCTTGCCTGCGTGATGCAGGGCGTTGACAACCTCTTTGAGGTCGATACCGTGCAGAATATCATGAAGCATATCTGCAAGATCGCAAATGTCGAGTATCGCAAGGACGAAAAGACCGATGTCTCGCTGCGTGTCATTACCGACCATATCCGTTCGACCGTTTTCATGGTCGGCGACGGCATCACCCCTGCAAACGACGGCAGAGGCTATGTTTTGAAGCGTCTGCTCCGCAGAGCTGCCCGTCACGGCAGACTGCTCGGTGTCAAAGAGCCGTTCCTCTATCAGGTTGCGGAAACCGTCATTCATGAGAACGAGAATGCTTATCCGGAACTCAAAGAAAAACAGGATCTCATCACAAAGATCATCCGTCACGAGGAAGAGAGCTTCGCCCGCACCGTTGACCGCGGTACAGAGCTGCTTACATCTGCCATCAGCACCCTGAAAGCCGACGGAAAATCCGTCATCGACGGCACAACAGTGTTCAACCTCAGCGATACTTACGGCTTCCCGATCGACCTGACCATCGAAATGGCAGCAGAACAGGGTATGACCGTTGATGAAGAAGGCTTCCGTCAGTGCATGGAAGAACAGAAGCAGCGTGCAAGAGCTGACCGTGCATCAAAGGTCAAGACCTCATGGGGCGGCGACCTTTCCGTACCGAAGGGTACTGCTAAAACTGAATTTATCGGCTATACCGATACAGAATGCGCTGCAAAAGTGCTCGCAATTCTCGCAGACGGTCAGCCGGTTGATACGCTGGAAGAAGGCAAGGATGCTGTTGTCGTCCTCGACAAGACCCCGTTCTATGCCGAAAGCGGCGGTCAGATCGGTGATACCGGCGAAATCTCCATCCTTGCAGAAGGCGTTGCAGAGGTCGTCTTTGCAGTTGCCGATACACAAAAGGGCGGCGACGGTCATTCGCTGCATATGGGTACGCTCGAAATGGGTACGCTCCATGTCGGTGATACCGTTCAGGCACAGATTGATGTCAAGCGCCGCAAGTCCATCATGCGCAATCATACTGCGGCACATTTGCTGCAAGCTGCTCTGCGTTCCGTGCTCGGCGACCATGTCCATCAGGCCGGTCAGCTCGTATCCGCAGAACGCTGCCGCTTCGATTTCTCCCACTTCTCCGGCATGACCGCAGAAGAACTCGAAAAAGTTGAGGCGATCCTGAACACGGAAGTGCTGAATGCACTGCCTGTCACCACTGAGGAAATGCCCATCGAGGAAGCAAAGAAAATCGGTGCGATGGCACTGTTCGGCGAAAAATACGGCGATGTCGTCCGTGTTGTTCGCTCCGGTGACAATTCCATCGAATTCTGCGGCGGTACGCATGTCAGCAATACCGCTGAGATCGGTCTTTGCAAGATCCTTTCCGAAAGCTCCGTTGCTGCGGGTGTCCGCAGAATTGAGCTGGTCACCGGCGAAAATGTCCTCACCCTGCTCAAAGAACAGGAAGCACTGATCGCAAAATCCGCTGCCGCTATGAAGCTGGCAAATTCCGCAGAGCTGCCCGAAAAGTGCGAAAGCATGGCTGCATCTGTCCGCGATCAGGCACGCGAGATCGAAAAACTCAATGCAAAACTCGCAAGCGCTCAGACCGCTGATCTGTTCAGCAATGCTGCCGAGATCAACGGCATCAAGGTCGTTTCCGCCGTCTTGAAGGATGTCCAGCCGGATACGCTGCGTACAATGGGCGACCAGATCCGCAGCAAGGAAGAACATGTCATCGCTGTGCTCGCAGGCATCAACGGCGCAAAAGGCAACTTCTATTGCGTCTGCTCCAAGAGCGCGGTTGCGAAGGGTGCGCATGCAGGCAAACTCATCCAGCGCATCACCGCTTTGACCGAAGGTAAGGGCGGCGGCAAGCCCGATAGTGCAATGGGCGGCATCGGCAAAACCGAAAAGGTGAACGACGCGCTCAATATGCTGAACGAAATCGCCGCTGAGCAATTGAAATAATCACAAATTTATGATTATCAGTCAGGAGGTTACTATGGACTGCTTATTCTGCAAGATCATCGCCGGTGAGATTCCGAGCACAAAAGTATATGAAGACGAATTTGTCTATGCATTCAAGGACATCAACCCGATCGCACCGCTGCACTATCTGTTCATTCCGAAGCAGCATATTTCGGGTGCATCTGCCATTACTGCGGAAAATGCCGAGATCGTCGGCAAGATCTTCACGGCGATTGCAAAGGTCGCAGCAGAAGAAAAGCTGGATTCCGGATTCCGCGTTGTCACAAACTGCGGCGAGGATGCCGGTCAGACTGTTCCGCACCTGCATTTTCATCTGCTCGCCGGACAGAAAATGGGCTGGTCTGTAGACTGATCCCTGCGTGAAAAAACGTCATTTGCCGCTTGCGGACGCTGTGCCGCAGGCGGCAGTTAAGCAAACCGGTAGCGATACCTGTTCCCACGCCGTTGAGTGCTTCACGCTGGCATGGACTTTCGGGATGCTGTCGGTTTTTTTGCATGCGGGCGGCTGGCTGATCTGGCTGTTCCCGATCTTTTCAATCGGCATATTCTGCATGCGAAAACAACGAAAATACAGGAATTATCTGTTGATCGCCGCAATCGGACTGACATGCGGTTCTGCGCTCCGGATGTACTATGAACATGCCGTGCAGCAGCCGCTTTGTGCACTGGACGGCACTTCCGCTGTCTGCACCGGAACAGTGACCGATTCGGACAGCCGCACCGGTGACCGCACCGTGTATACGCTCCGGACTTCGCTCTCCGGCATCCATACACAGATCGAATGGTTTGCGGATGCCGGTATGCAATCGCTGCACATCGGCGATCAGGTCACACTGGATGCGGAACTGTCAGGAATCCAGCCGGATTTCCGTTATCACACGGCGATGTATCAGGCAGGACGCGGACGATATCTGCGGATCTACCATGCAAATATGCTGGATTATAAAGCAGATACGTCGTTTTCTATTCCCCGTATGCTGCATGCTTACCGCAGTACGATCACAGATCGCATTCGCAGGGCAATCCCGCCGCAGGAAGCAGGTCTTTTCTGCGCCATGCTGTTCGGCGATAAGACTATGCTTACTGATGAGACTTCGGATGCTTTGCAGCAAGCCGGCATCGGGCATATCGTTGCTGTTTCCGGCTTACATCTCGTCTTTTTCTGCGGTGTCCTGACATGGCTGCTCCGACGGATGCAGTGCCCTGCAAAAATGATCTTTCTGCTGCAAATTCCGGCAATTGTGCTGTTTATCATGCTGGTGGATGCATCGGTTTCTGTGTTTCGTGCCGCCGTCATGGTTCTGCTGACTGCTTCAGCACCGCTGTTCGGACGATACGGCAATTCCCTGCGTTCTTTGTGCATCGCAGTTCTTTTGTGCACGGCTGTCAGCCCCTATGTCATCGGCGCGGCATCCTTCTGGCTGTCAGTCTCCGGTGTGCTGGGCATCGGCATCATTGCACCCTATATGACAGCACATCTGACTTGCAGCGCTCCGCTGAAAACCTTCTTGCAGCTTTGCTGTACGGCTGCCGCTGTTTTTCCGGCATCGGTATTGCTTTGCGGAGAATCCTCTCTGCTTGCACCGTTCTGCAATCTGCTGATCCTGCCGGTCTGCACGGTTGTGCTGTATCTGGGCACTTTTTATGTACTGACCGGCGGTGTGCTGTCCTTTCTGATGCCCGCAGCGGCGGTTCTCTGCCGGTTGATCCGGATGACTGCCGGTTTTGCTGCAAAACTGCCGTTTTCTCATGTCACGGTTTATCGCATGCCCGTGCGCGTAACGGTCATTGCATGCACCGTTCTGGTTTGCTGCACACTGCTGACTGCATGTCAGCCGAAACGGATCGCGGCTTCTGCACTGTTTTCCGCATGCCTGCTGACTGCGCTGCATGCCGTCAGCATCCTTGCAGAGCGAAATGACCTGAATGCCGCTGTGCTCGGCAGCAATACCGGTGCCGCTATGGTCATCACGCTCGAAGGACACACCGTCATAGCGGATCTTTCCGGCACTCCGCGCAATGCGCAATATGTGCGTGCATATCTGGAGAAAACCGGTATTTCCGGCGCGGAATTGCTCCTGTGCAATGCCAAAACTGCTGCTGCTTATCAGGCGGAGCTGTCCGAATATGCGATTCAGTCCGTTGTGCTGTCACAGGCTTCCGACTTCCGTTCTGACGAAACCGTTTGCGGACAGCAACCGTATCAGAATGCCGATACCGCCGTGCAATGCGGTTCTGCGGAGATCCGGTATACGGATACTGCTGCTGAAATCTGCTGGAACGGCATCCGCATGATCGCACAAACGCAATCTGAACAGCTTGCAGATGCGGATATCCGGATCCGAACCGGCAAAAACGGCACGGTCATTCAAATCGGAGATACCGAATATCAAGAAAATAATCTGCTTTTGCACATTACGGCAACCGGCAAGGCAAGTGCTGCCCCGCTGTAATGTCCGTCCTTTCCCGATCCGGAAGAAGGTTTATGAAATATGACCAAAGAAGAAAAAGAACGCAGATACTACAATAAAAAACTTATCAAAGACGGTTTTCAAAATGAGATGAAAAAGCCGCTTCCGATCGACATAAAAGATCTGATTGCAAGAATACTCGGCTGCGGACTGGGTCTTTGGCTGTGCGATCTGATCGGCACGGAAACGCTGATCCGGAACAATGTCATGCGATTCGTAGTCGATGTACTGATCGTTTCTGCAATGCTTGCTGCCGCCGAAGCCGTTTTCCGGCTGCTTTCCAGAGCAATGAAAAAAAACTGACCGACTACACACATAACGGGGGTGAACGCCATGTCCAGACTCGCACCGGCTGATCTGCTGCGGGAGATCGGCAGCGAACAGCCGCCGCAGCTCTGTTTTCTCTGCGGTGAGGATACGCTTGCAGTTGCGCAGCTCGAAAAGAAAATACGAAAAAAACTGACAGACGACAGCGCCATGGCGGATTCCGCATTCGACGGACAGGGCGTTGATCTCGACCGGCTTGCGGATGCATGCGGCTTCTGCCCCATGTTTGAGCCGTATAATCTCATTCTGATCCGGGATTTTGATCCCGATATGCATACGCCGTCCGCCATTGATACCATGCTTTCGATCCTGGAAGCACCGGCTCCGCGGGTCGTTGTGCTGATCGTCATGCGCTCGATCCCGGTCTATGAGGTCAAACGAAATGCACCGGTCATCCTGCCGAAATTCAAAAAAATCGCCGGATTCTTCGAAAAGCACGGCGTATTGTGCATTTGTGAGAAAAAGAATGCAATCGCACTCGCAAAACAGATCCAGGAACGCGCCAAACGGCACGGTTCTGAGATCAGCCGGGAACTGGCAGAACAGCTTGCCGCCCGATGTCTCTGTGATTCTACGCTGATCCATACAGAGCTGGATAAACTGCTCGCCTGCGCCGACGGCGAACCGATCACTGCCGATATGCTCGATGCGCTGGTGGCTGCCCTGCCGGATGCCGATGCGTTCCGGCTGGCTCGCGCTGTGACCGGCGGAAAAGGGACTGCCGCATTCCGTCTGCTGAATGACCTGACTGCAAAATCAGAGGACACCAAAACCATTCTGGGCTTGCTTTCCGTCCTGAGCAATGCTTTTGTAGACCTTTACCGTGCAAAGCTCGGACAGGGTGCTGCCAAACAGACCCAGACCATCGCAGAAGAATTCGGATATCCTAAAAACCGTGAATTTGCAATCCGGAATGCCATGCGGGACTGCGGTTCCGTCACATTGCCGAAACTGCGCACCTGCATCCGGATCCTGCGGGAAACCGACCGTGCATGCAAATCATCCCGCATTGCGCCGCGGCTGCTGCTCGAACAGGCGATCGTCCGTATGCTGTGCGTCAATCGGGACGGTACGGAGGCGATCTCATGACAGAAAAGCGCAAGATCGTCCCTGCCGTGGTGGTTGAGGGAAAATATGACAAGATCCGGCTGGAATCCGTCATAGATGCCGTGATCCTCGTCACGGACGGTTTTCAGATCTACAGAGACAGCGGAAAACTCGCGCTGATCCGACATTATGCCGAAACGACCGGCGTTGTGATCCTGACCGATGCCGATGCTGCCGGATTTCAGATCCGCGGCTATCTGAAAGGCGCAATCATGCACGGAAAAGTGTATCATGTCTATGTGCCGGGAATCCACGGAAAAGAACGCCGGAAACGACTGCCTTCCGCAGAAGGTCTGCTGGGCGTTGAGGGCATGAACCGTGAAACTTTGCTGGAAGCATTCGAACGCGCCGGTGTCTTTGAAGAAGTGCCGCGCAGTGCTCCGCATAATATCACGCCCGCTGTATTGTATCGCTATGGTCTGATGGGGGCGCAGGATGCCTCTCTCCGCCGTGCCGCACTGCTGGAAGCCCTGCATCTGCCGCCGCATATCTCGGTCAAAGGACTGTGCGATGTGCTCTGTACCATGACAGAAGAAGCGGAACTCGACCGCTTTTTGCAAAAGTATCTGCCTTCGGAATATGGTGAGGGGGATGCGCTGTGACACTGGCAACTTTGCCGATGCTGCTCTATATTTTTCCGGCTTTCACGATCCTTGCCGCTTTGCTCCCGCCGCGCTGGAAACAGCTTGCTTTGGGCAGCGGCGGTCTGACCATTGTGGGGTACCTGGGCGGATTTCCCGCCGTTCTGATGCTGACGCTCTCTGTATGCAGCACATGGCTGATTCTGCGCATGCAGCCCCTGCGTTCCGGCACACATCACCGGCGTGCGGATCTGTGGCAATATGCCGGCATCAGCATGCAGCTTCTTTGGCTGCTGATCTGCAAATTTACGATCGGCGGCATGAGTCTTCTGCCGATGCTGCTTTGCAGTTTACAGGGCATCGAATGCATTCTGGCACGCGCACAGCATAAAATTCCGATTCCTTCGCTGTATCATTTCTTCTGCTATCAGTGCGATATGACACGGCTGTTTTCCTGCACAATCCTGCCATATACGGAATATGAAGCCCATATCCGGCAGCGGCAGGTCACTGCAGAACGGGTCGGGCAGGGTGCAGGCATGTGCATCCGCGGTATTTTCCAGCTCGTGTGCCTATCGCTGCCCATGCAGACGCTTCAGGCACAGCTTCTTCCGTCTGTATCGGTCATCACCGCATTTGATGTGCTGTTTTCGGTTCCGGTATTTTTCTTCGCGGTCTATTTCGGATTAAAAGGCGCTTCCCAGCTTGGACAGGGCATTGCCTGTATGCTCGGCATTGTATATCCGGATTGCTTCGATGCACCGATCCTTTCGACCTCTCTGCATAATTATGCCAAGCGATTTATGTCGCCGGTATCCGGATGGATCCAGCGTGTTCTGCTCACTGCGCAGGCGGAACAGGATTACGGAACATATTTCACCAGAATCGCTTTGCTCCTTGGCTGCGGCGGCTTCCTGTTCGGGAATGCCGGCGGCTTATTATGGGGCATCGCTACGGCAGCCGCCCTGACGGCAGAGCGAAAGCTCAGTCCAAAATACGGCGGCAAACTGCCTGCTCCGGCATCCTGCCTGCTGACCAATGCGATCGTTCTGATCGGGCTGATCTTCGTCAGCAGCGGCAGCATTATCGGCATGCTGTCCGAATACGGCGCTTTGCTCGGCATCAACGGCGCGATGCTCTCCAGTACAGCGGAATATCTGCTGCACACCAATTGGCTGACATTGATTCTATGCATCATCGGATTATTCCCGATCCGGCGGATCCGGGAAAAACTGCCGCAGGACAAAATCTACATCCGGCTGCTCCGGACGGCGATCAGTGCGGCAATGGAAACCGGCATGCTGCTGTTTGCTTATGCAGAACTGCTCAGCCGGTATTTGCGATCTTAATAAAAGGAAAGGATGTTCACTATGTCACAATTCAAACCGGAGGATTTTGA
>DMBA01000016.1:19942-20628 GCA_003446315.1 Ruminococcus sp.
CGGCTTTTGAAGGCAGAAGCCCAGATCCAGACCAAACGGATGCTGGTTTGCTCGGTCGCCACAACACCGAAACAGGTGGTCTCCATCAACGATTTCATTCACGGAGAATGCCAAAAGCATCCGGAAATGATCGGTTTTGCTGCGCTGCACGGCAAATATGAGGATATTCCCGGCGAAGTTGACCGCATCATTTCCATGGGATTCAAAGGCGTGAAACTGCATGCGGATTTCCAGCGCACCCCCATTGACAGCAAGGATTCTTACAAGATCTATGAAGCGATCGAAGGACGGCTGCCGGTTCTGATGCATATGGGTGATTACCGCCATGATTATTCGCATCCGGCAATGCTCAAAAAGGTCATGCAGGATTTCCCGAATCTGAAAGTGCTGGCATCCCATCTGGGCGGTTTTGCTGCATGGGATGAAGCAGAAAGCGTATTGGAAAGCAGCGAAAATGTCCGGTTTGACACATGCAGTGCGATCGGATTGATGTCGCCGGAGCGTGCTGTGCGTCTGATCCGGCATTACGGCGTGGATTATTGCATGTTCGGAACGGATTTCCCGATGTGGGATCCGAAAAAAGAAGCAGAAACACTCCTTTCCCTCGGCTTCACATTTGAAGAATACAAAAAGATGTTCTCTGAAAACGCAAAAGCATTTTTGAATCTTTGATCTGCTTGCGGGGA
>DMBA01000268.1 GCA_003446315.1 Ruminococcus sp.
ATCACACGGGCATAACTTTTTCCGTCCGGCTTGCGTTTGCTGATCTTATACTGATTCTCCTTGCCGTTTTCCATCACGATGCTGCATGCTTTGCACCTTGAAACGGAAAGTGCATCACAGTGTTCCGCAAGTTCATGCATATGGGTGTTGAACACGGTTCGTGCACCGAGCCGGCAGAGATATTTCAGCACATCTTCCGCAATATAAAGAGATTCTGTGTGACTGGTTGTTGCAAACGATTCGTTGAACAGCAGCAAACTCTGTGCGGTTGCGGTTTTGCAGATCTCTCTGCATCGCTGCGCTTCTTCTCCAAGTCTGCCGAGGGAAACCGTGCGTTCTTCTTCTACGGGAAAATGAGAATAGATGCCGTCACACCGGCGAACCGCAGCGCTTGCTGCCGGAACGAACACGCCGTTCTGATACAGCAGAAAAGCGAGTCCGATTCCTTGCGTCAAAATGGTTTTTCCGCCGCGGTTTGGGCCGGTCAGGATCTGAACCGTCTCATCGTCGGTAAATGCAATATCATTGCAGACAACTTTTTCCTGCAAATTGCCTTCCATAGATATGACAGCCAGTTTGACATTATAAAGGTCGGTCAGAACCGTATCATCCGGCGATTCAGTGCCGTCACAGCAGGGGAATCCGTTTTGACGGAGTTTGTCCGAGAAGCTGATAAAGCGCTGATAAAACAGCAATTCTTCTGCAAGATCAGCAAGCGCTTTTCCGCTGACCCGTGCATACTTATCGAGCACTTTTTTGAGCTTTGCAGTCAAATTCGGCAGCATCCGTTCCACAATAGATGTCAGATTATTCAGGAGCAGACTGTCTGAGGGGCGTTTGGGTGTCTGGATCCCGTAAAAGTGCTTTTCAAACCAGTCCATACCGTCATGATGGATCTCCATCGAAAAAGGATAGAGATCGCGGTCTGTGACCTGATCCTTCCTGTGAAATGCCATAAAACGCTGGAGTGCACTCTGTTCCGTGAAATAATATTTATTCAATGAAACAATGCCGGCATCATTCGGCGTAAAATCCGGTTTCAGATTCACACCGATCGTAATACTGCGGATGCTGTAGACATTATCTTCCAAAACTGAAATATCTTCTGCCAGTTCATCAAAGCCGCTGTCCTGACTGATCGACTTCACAAATTCCGAAAACGCCTGCATTCCATCGGAAGCACAATGATAATCTGCGAACAGATCGCGCAGTTCCATGACAGAATGGATATAATGTTCGAGAGAACGGAAGCGCTGGAGCAATTCCCAGATGGTTGCCTGTTCGCCGATCTGAATCGGACGGTCATTGAACGAAAAGCGCAGAGAATCGCAGATTTTGAATAATTTTGCGCAGAATTCCTCATGTTCACACAGTTCATGATAAACAGCTTTTCGATACGCAATGATCTCCGGACTGACCGGCATGCGCATCAGGATTTTCCTGATTGCGTGTTGTTCTGTATGGTTTTCGCAGATATGCTCTGTCAAAAAATCCAGACCAAGATCATCAGCAGTTTGTGTACTGAGCTGGAAATAAGCATCGGAATCATGTGGAGCTAATAAACTGATACGCTGCATGGTGATACCTCTCTGATACGATCATTCATTTTATTATACAATAAAATTTTATGAAAGTCAAGTAAAAAATATGTTCAAAACAGACTGTATCATACATCGAATGTGAAGACAGCAGCATAGTCGAATATGCATTAGAACTTGTCCGAAAACCCGATTATGGAAAACTGAAATGTACAGCTTATGGTTTGAGGGATTGACTTTTTCCGGGCGGTATGTTAGAATGAGAATAAGAACCGGCATCTCAGCCGGTCAACGGAAAGGACGGAAACAATGAACAAAAAACGAATCTCTGCGCTGCTTGCGGCTGCTGCTGTGACAGTCACATCATTCTGCGCAGCAATTCCGGTAAAAGCAGCACGGCAGTTTACGGTTGGATTTGACGCGGAATTCCCGCCCTACGGTTATCAGGACGAGACAGGCGAGTACATCGGATTTGACCTCTCCCTTGCACAAGAGGTCTGCGACAGACGCGGCTGGTCTTTGGTCAAACAGCCGATCGACTGGGACTCAAAAGACATGGAGCTGAAAACCGGCGACATTGACTGTATCTGGAACGGCTTCACGATGAACGGCAGAGAAAACGACTATACATGGTCGGTGCCTTATGTCGATAATTCACAGGTTGTGGTCGTGAAGAACGGTTCGGATATCACCTCGCTCGATCAGCTTTCCGGTAAGATCGTTGCGGTGCAGTCGGACAGTTCCGCGCTTGCCGCTTTTACCGGTGAAGATGCAGAACCGGAAAACAAGGCGCTTGCAGAATCCTTTGCTGATTTGCAGCAGGTCGGAGATTATAACAGCGCATTTATGAATCTTGATTCCGGCGCAGTTGATGCGATTTGTCTGGATATCGGTGTTGCGGGCTATGAGATCGCATCACGCGGAAACAAATTCACAATGCTGGATGAGCATGTGTCATCGGAGCAGTACGGCATCGGGTTTCTGAAAGGCAATACAGAACTGCGTGATGAAGTACAGGAAACACTCTTTGAGATGCTGGATGACGGCACATTTGCACAGATTGCAGCGGATTGGCAGCTTTCGGACAGTGTTTGCCTGACCGCCCCTGTTCATGATCCGGCAGCGGAGAGCAGAACGTCATTGATCGTCGGATTTGATGCGGAATTCCCGCCTTACGGCTATCAGGATGAAAACGGTGAGTATATCGGTTTCGATCTTTCACTTGCAGAAGAAGTCTGCAAGCGGCGCGGCTGGGAACTGATGAAACAGCCGATTGACTGGGATTCCAAAGATATGGAATTGAAAACCGGTGCCATCGACTGTATCTGGAACGGATTTACCATCAACGGCAGAGAAAATGATTATACATGGTCAACGCCGTATGTCGATAATTCGCAGGTTGTGGTCGTGAAGGCGAATTCAGATATTCAGGCGCTTTCTGATCTTAGCGGAAAGGTCGTTGCGGTGCAGGCAGACAGCTCTGCGCTTGCTGCGTTTACCGGCGAAGATGCAGAACCGGAAAACAAAGAACTTGCCGCATCTTTTGCAGATTTGCAGCAAGTCGGAGATTATAACAGTGCATTCATGAATCTTGAATCACAGGCTGTTGATGCGATCTGCATGGATATCGGCGTGGCAAATTATGAGGTGCAGTCACGCGGAAATCAATTCCGTCTGCTGGATGAGCGCGTTTCTTCTGAGGAATACGGCATCGGCTTTCTGAAAGGGAATACTGCATTGCGTGATGAAGTGCAGGAAACGCTGTTAGAGATGCTGGATGACGGTACATTTGCTGCAATCGCAGAAGAATGGGGACTTTCAGACAGCGTTTGTCTCAGCCGCACAGATACAGTCAAAGTTGACTCTGTCCATGAAGAAACGCCGTTCGGAGAAAAGCTGCTGAATATTTGTCAGCGATTGCTGAAGGGTGTCGGCGCATCTCTGGCGATCTTCTTCATGACACTGCTGTTTGCACTGCCGCTTGGTTTGCTGATCGCACTGGGAAGAATGTCGAAATTCAAGCCTCTGAGCTGGATCGTCAAGCTCTATATCTCCATCGTGCGCGGTACACCGCTGATGCTGCAATTATTGGTGGTATTCTTTGGCCCTTATTATCTGTTCGGTGTTCAGACTTCCTCTTCTTATCGTTTTCATGCCGTCATCATTGGTTTTACGCTCAATTATGCAGCTTATTTCGCAGAGATCTATCGTTCCGGCATTCAGGCGGTTCCGGTCGGGCAGCATGAAGCATGCGAGATTCTCGGATATTCCAAAACGCAGACCTTCTTCAAGATCGTTTTTCCGCAGATGATCAAAAATATTATCCCGTCGATCACAAACGAAGTCATTACGCTGGTCAAGGATACCTCGCTTGCATTTGCGATTTCCTATACAGAAATGTTTACGCTTGCAAAGCAGGTCGCCGCAGCGGAAACGACCATTCTGCCGCTGTTCATTGCCGGCGTGTTCTACTATGTATTCAACGCAGTCGTTGCATTTGTGATGGAGCGTATTGAGAAGAAGCTCAACTATTTCAGATAAGGGGGACAGAACATGGATTTTCTGGAAGTAAAGAATGTCAGAAAGAGCTTTGGCGATTTACAGGTTCTGAAAGATATCAGCATGCATGTTGCAGAAGGTGAGGTCGTATCCATTCTGGGCCCGTCCGGTTCGGGCAAATCGACTTTTCTGCGCTGTGTTTCAATGCTCGAAACGATTGACGGCGGAGAAATGGCATATTGCGGCAAAACTGCCGTAAAAGAGCAGGACGGCAAACCCGTTTATCTGCCGAAAGCAGAATTAAAGGAAGTAAAGCATGATTTCGGTCTGGTGTTTCAGAATTTTAATCTGTTCCCGCATTACACCGTGCTGAAAAACATCACAGATGCACCGATTCATGTGCTCAAACGCGATAAAGCAGAGGTGATGAAGGAGGCGAAAGAGCTTCTTGCGAAAATGGGGCTTTCGGATAAAGGAGACTATTATCCGTATCAGCTTTCCGGCGGTCAGCAGCAG